>NZ_CAJHBE010000022.1:0-62857 GCF_904846555.1 Psychrobacter sp. DD43 | reverse complement strand
ATGAGCGTGAGCAGACATTGAACCAATTATTGGTTGAGATGGATGGATTTGAAGGCAACGAAGGTGTTATCGTCATTGCTGCTACTAACCGTGCAGATGTTCTTGATAAAGCACTATTGCGTCCGGGTCGTTTTGACCGTCAGGTGCAAGTAGGGCTGCCAGATATCAAAGGTCGTGAGCAAATTCTTAAAGTGCATTTGAAGAAGCTGCCTAATACTATTGGTGTTGACGCTCATGCTTTAGCCCGTGGTACGCCAGGATTCAGTGGCGCGCAGTTGGCGAATCTTGTCAACGAAGCAGCTTTGTTTGCTGCGCGTCGTAACAAGCGCAGCGTTGATATGAATGACTTCGAAGATGCGAAAGACAAGCTGTATATGGGTCCTGAGCGTAAATCAATGGTCATACGTGAAGAAGAGCGCCGTGCTACTGCTTATCATGAAGCAGGTCATGCGCTAGTCGCCGAGCTGCTACCGGGTACCGATCCTGTGCATAAAGTCACTATTATGCCGCGTGGATTTGCGCTTGGTGTTACGTGGCAGTTGCCTGAGCACGACCAAACCAGTATGTATAAATCAAAAATGCTGAGTGATATTGCGATTTTATTTGGTGGTCGTATCGCTGAAGAAGTATTTATCGATCAGATGTCGACGGGTGCCTCAAATGACTTTGAACGTGCGACCAAAATGGCACGAGCAATGGTAACCAAATACGGCATGTCTGACGCGCTTGGTATCATGGTCTATGAAGATGATGACAGCTCACAAGGTTACTTCGGTGGCGGTGGTCGTACGATTTCAGAAGCCACTCAGCAAAAGGTTGATGAAGAAGTACGCCGTATGCTAGAGGAGCAATATGATATCGCTCGTGAATTGATTGAAGGCAATCAAGAAAAGATGCATGCTATGGTTGATGCCTTGATGAAATGGGAAACCATTGACCGCGATCAGCTGCAAGATATCTTAGCGGGCGAACAACCTCGTCCACCAAGAGTCTATCAGCATCATGAAGTGAACTTATCAAAAAATGATGTGAAAACAACCGGAATGACCCCTCCGCCATTACCAGCGATGTAAAAGTTACTCTTAAGTTTTGAATAAAAAAAGCCCTTTTGACAAAGGGCTTTTTCTTTATTACCAATTTAGAATGACATCAGATTTACTGGTATCATAAGCATTATAAGTTAGAGCTAAAATCAATTTTACGAATTCAAATTATCATGGATAAGTTATGTCACTATTCCAACCTTTAACTGCTTATACTGTGACCAGTCGTGATAAGGTTTTAGATTTATCACAGCCTCATATCATGGGCATCTTAAATGTCACGCCAGATTCGTTCTCAGATGGTGGGCAGTTTAATGCAGTTGATAAGGCAGTAGCACGAGGTAAAGAGATGATCGATGCAGGTGCTACCATCATCGATATTGGCGGCGAGTCTACCCGTCCAAATGCTGAAGTGGTGGCGACTTCTGATGAGCTACAGCGTGTGGTCCCAGTCGTGACAGCGATTAGGCAGCAGCTAGGCAATGACATATGGCTATCCATTGATACCAGTAGTCCTGAGGTTATGCACGCAGCGTTTGAAGCAGGCGCGGATATTTGGAATGATGTACGGGCACTCAAGCGTGAGGGCGCTGCGGTGATGGCAGCTAAGCTTAACATTCCTGTTATGCTAATGCATATGCGCGGTGAGCCAACTACGATGAATAATCTGGCAGAGTATGATGATGTGGTTAGGGAAGTAATGACAGAGCTAGAGGTGCGTATTGATGAAGTAACAAGCATTGGCGTCATGCGCGAAAATATTATTATTGACCCCGGTTTTGGCTTTGCTAAAAACTATCAGCATCACTGTGCATTATTGAGTGAGCTTAAGCGCTTACAAACACTCAAAATGCCAATGATGTTTGGTATTTCACGCAAGCGATTTTTAGCAGAAGTGCTGACCAAAACAGGTCTAGAAGCGCTTGCTACCACCCAACCGCTTGAGCGTGATAACGTGGGTACTGCTGCAGGTCTTTTTGCATTGCAGCAGGGGGCAAGTATCATTCGTACTCATAATGTCGCTATGATGCAGCAAGCCATAGCGTTATGGAGTCAGCTATCTGCATATGATAAACACCAATCGCTATCACTAGATGGCTGCAATTAAGTGATTATGATCAAAAATAGATTTATCGATGATAACAATTGCGAATAATAGAGTTTTGGCACTTTAATATTTATTTAAAGCCCTTTTAAACGGATGAGAATACTTTTATGACCATTAATAACCAGCCAGAGCCCACCAATGAGCAACGCCGTATTATTTATCAAGCCCGCCGTGGTCTCAAAGAGTTGGATTTTTATTTTGAACCCTATATTAAAGAGCTTTATTTAACGGCAGAAGCTGCCGAACAAGAAAGCTTTGCGCAAATGCTGACTCATGAAGACCCTGATTTATTAGATTATTTTACCAATCAAAACCGACCAGAAGATGAGGCGATATGGGAGTTGGTTAATAAGATTAAAACGTGGCGTCACAGTAAAAGTCTGAGTTAATTGTTTAAACGGTTAGTTTTATTTTTTGATTGTTAAAGTAGTATTGAGTCTTTTCTATTAATCAGAAATATTCTTTGGTAGCTCACTATGACAGCATTAACCTCGCTACGTATCGATACTGCTATTAAACCTATAAGCTACTTATATCTGCTATTTTATATGGCATTATCCAGTATCGTCATGGTATTGGCGGCGCTTGCTTCATTAGCTTTATGGCAATATGTCGTTATACTCCTCATCAGCGCTGCAGTCATTGGCTATTTAGCATTATCACGACCCATACTATTGCATCTAAGCCAGCCGCCACTTGATAAAAGTGTTTATCAAGATTGGCAGTTATTAATACGTACGAGTCGTGGGGATGCCTTGTGGCAAGCAAAGCTCGATACGGTCAGTCATTCTCATTGGGTTATCTGTTTTGATTTTAATATCGTAGAGTCTTATCAACGCCGATTTTCTGTGGCTATATTCCGTGATCAGGTTAGCCCTGAGCAATGGCGCGAGTTGACTATCTTGTCAAATATGATTGCAAACAAAACCGTTTAATTGAACTTAGTTTTAATTGTAGATGCTTACCTGCCTTATCTTACCGTACTAAATTATCTACTACATCTCATAACAAAATGCCTATCTAGAGAGGCAAATAGATTTGCTATATTGGAATTTATATTTATAGGTCGGTTTAAATAGTAGGTGATGGTAGCAGTCGTTACTTTGCTATACCAAAACCTGTATCGACGAATTTTATTATAATAAAAAGGATAAAGTTATGAGTTTGCTAGGGAATTTAGTGAGTCAAGTAGCACGTAGTGCCATGGATCCAAAGGACGCACAGCGTAATCCAGTTAATCAACGTATCAATCCGCGTCGTACCGGCGGTCTTGGTGATATATTGGGGAGTGTGCTTGGCGGTAGCAATCAGTCAGCGGGTTATAATCCACAACAGTACGAGCGCCGCTCAGCAGACAATGGTTTTGGGTTAGACGATATTATCGGCGGGTTAACAGGTGGCAAACAGCGCGGTGGCATGAGTTCAGGTACTGGTGGACTTGGTGATATTCTAGGTAGTGTACTTGTTGGTCAAACGACGAGAGGTGGCTTCGGTGGTAAAGGTATGCTTATTGCTGCCCTTATGCCTATGATACTGAGCTGGATAAAGCGCAATGGTGGATTAAGTGGTGCTCTCTCGAAAATTACCGGTATGGGCTATGAAAAACAAGCGCGTTCTTGGTTGAGTACTAATGAGCTTAACGACAATCTTGATCCTAACGATATCAATCGATTGTTCGATGATAGTGAAATACAGCAAGTCGCTGCTCATACAGGCGCTAACGAGATAGAGGTGCGTCAAGGGTTGGCTGAGCTATTACCTGAAGTCATGAACCAATTGACGCCAAACGGTAATTTAGATAACGAACCTGAAGCCAATGAAGAAATTGATCAAATTATTAGTCAACTATCAAGTCGTCTAGGGGCACTAAAATAATTAGGTTATTATTTATAGCATTTAAAACGATAAAAAAGCGCACCTGATTAGGTGCGCTTTTTTATATTTAAAATATAATAGCGAACGACAAAGGTTAAAATTGTTGCATTAAAAATTGCTAAAAACGTTCATCTAAAGTATCTAACGTATAGTTTAATGCCGCAAAGCAAATATCACTATTAAAGCCACGATACTGTAAAAAGCGCAGCTGCCTTGCTTTGTCTTTTTGTTCAGTGGGTATATCATCACCATATTTTTTGATACGCGCTGTGACTGCCAGTTTGAGCCAGTCTATACCTTCGACCAAATTATCTGCGCTGTCATCTATAAATTCACTAAACTCATCAGATTCTGCATTTGCCATATCGATAAGTTCATCGATATTATCGGGCATCGTCATCTTTTTACGATGGAATTCTTGCTTGATACGACCTCTGCCGCGTCCTTTTCTGATATTTTCACGAATCAACATTAGAGTAGTGCGGTAATCACTTTGATAGCCTTTTTCTTCGAACTCATCGAGTAGGGCATCAATTTTAGCCGCTTCTTGCTCTTTATCTAGCAATTTTTGCTTAAGCTCAGCCTTACCGTATTCGCGGCGTGACAAATAATAAAACGCCAACCAACGTAAGCGACTTTCTGCTTTGATGGCATCCATTTCCGCTTGGCGCTGCTCAGGCGTGCGCAAATATGCCTTTAGAGCAGCTGGTAGGTTGTCGATTTGGCTGTTTTGGTCGCCTCCCTGAATATCATGAGCAGCTACCGATTCAAATGCTGGTTCTGAGTTCATCAAAGCTGTATCAACGCCAGTCTCATTAATAGAGACACTATCTTCTTTATTGTCATGAACCGCATGTTTAACTTCAGCCAGCATCTCTTTGATACTTTGCGCAGCAGGTGGCTGATAAGCAGGTACGCTGTTAGGCTCAGCGTAGAAAGTAGCAGCTGGATGAAAGTGTTTTTTACGTTTTTTGGATTTGGATGAAATTTTTAAAGAGGAAGAGGCGCCAGTCGAATCTGCTGTAAAGTTAGTATGGTTATCTACTGTGCACTTCTCATCTAAATCATATGTATTTAGATGCTGAGAGCGCTTGCCAGTTTTACTGGTACTTTTAGGCTTGTCTTTATATGAGCACCTAGTAGATGAATGTTGTTCAATGGATTTCTTGTTTTCATGCGTAGAACTCGCTGAATCGGTATCCGACTCAGCGAGTATTTCAGCTAACGTTTTAATTTTCATAAGACATCATAGTTGCTGATAACGGTCTGAAAATATACCGTTATTGTACAGGTTCAGAGGCTAGTTCTTCGTTAGTCTCAGCCACGACCGCTGCTTTGTTGTCATCCTTTACGCCAAGTTTTTCAGCACGGATTTTGGCTTCTATCTCTTCAGCAATAGCAGGATTCTCTTTTAAGAACAGGACAGAATTGGCTTTACCTTGACCGATTTTCTCATCGCCATAGCTGTACCAAGAGCCCGCTTTACCAACTGCACCAATCTCAACACCCAAATCAATCACTTCGGCTAAGTGATTGGTGCCTTCACCGTAAGTAATCTCAAATTCGGCCTGGCGAAATGGCGGTGCCATTTTGTTTTTGATGACTTTAACGCGAGTTTGGTTACCGATGATTTCATCACCATTTTTGACCGCGCCAATACGGCGAATATCCATACGTACCGAGGCATAGAACTTAAGTGCATTACCACCAGTTGTGGTTTCAGGACTACCAAACATCACGCCGATTTTCATACGAATCTGGTTAATAAATAATACCATACAGTTTGAACGTTTGGCGTTACCAGTGATTTTACGTAAAGCTTGGCTCATCAAACGGGCTTGCAGACCCATGTGTGAATCGCCCATCTCGCCTTCAATTTCGGCCCGCGGCGTCAAGGCTGCGACTGAGTCAATAACGATCATATCGATTGCACCTGAGCGTACTAACATATCAGTAATTTCAAGTGCTTGTTCACCATTATCAGGCTGTGAAAGTAGCAAGTCATCCGTATTCACACCAAGCTTGCGAGCATATACAGGGTCTAAGGCATGCTCAGCATCGATAAAGGCACAAACGCCGCCCTGTTTCTGGCACGCTGCAATTGCCTGCAATGTCATAGTCGTTTTACCTGAGCTTTCAGGGCCATAAATTTCAACGATACGACCTTTTGGCAAACCGCCAATCCCGAGTGCGATATCTAAACCTAATGAACCAGTCGATACCACGTCGACATCAAGCGTTGCTGAGTTGTCACCCAAATGCATGATGGTATTTTTACCAAACTGCTTTTCGATTTGAGCTAGTGCAGCTTTAAGTGCTTTGGCTTTATTGTCGTCCATGTAGGACTCCTTGTTATCAATCATTTATAAGGATAAGTTGTATTAATATCAAAACGGCTTGTTCAATGCTATCAATGGCAATGTAAACTATCGCTGATAGCATTTTGAACTAAGCTTAGAGTAGGCAATGAGATGAGTCTTGTAGATCGCGATGTTAGTTATACATCACGCTACTATACAGTAAAATTAGATGCTGATAAAAGCGAAAAAAAGTTTAGAGATTTTAATGAGGCTCATAGTGCTTGCAACTTATATCACCAGATTATGTCTTCCTCTAACTTTATATCATTGTTTATTAGATAGGGTAATTATAACAAAATCCAAGGTATATATTGAGCATAACTGAATACTAGGCGACAATAGATGTCGTATGAGAAAACAAAAATATTTGTATATAATGCTAAAAATTGCTGTTCATATTTGAACCTGATGAGCATGCTATTTGTCAATAGTTTTGGAAGTTATCCACAATAAATAAATAAATTTTATTTAGCCAGTGTGAAACATATCATAGGATAAAATTAATATTAAAAATTTTATAAATAAATTATTTTGCTTTTAAATTATCGTTAACCTATTGATTTTAATAAATTTTTAAATCGTACAAAAAATGAACGATTTTACCTAAGCCTTTAAGCTATCTAGGCAAATGCTTGTCAAGTAGCGACTTATGCACAGGGTTATCCACAGCTTATGGGGAGAACTCACCAAGCCCTTACGGTATCAATGATTGCGCAGACAAGAGTTATCATTTAATTTACAAAACTTGGCTATTTCTGATTTTACAAGTTTAAATTTAGCAGGATTTTAGTATGGGCAATGCCTATGTTTCACATCTGTGCTGATAATTTTTTTTCGAATTGAAAGCTGTTGATACTCATCAAACATATTTATAGTCAGTTATATCAGTCTTTAACCCTTATGAGTAAAAGGTTTAAAGACTGATAGATATAAAAAAGCGGCTAAGATACTGATAAATATCTTAGCCGCTTTAAAGGAAGCCGACGTAATGCGTTTGGGATTAGTCTTTTAAATAGATTAAATCCCAAACCCCATGTCCGCTTGCTAGACCGCGGCGCTCAAACTTTGTCATTGGACGAAAGTCAGGACGGTCAGTGAAATTTCCTGCGCCTGCTTGATTGCTTAAGCCTGCAAAACCATCCAAAACTTCTACCATCCAAAAGGCATAATGTTCCCAGTCAGTGGCGGTATGGAACCAGCCACCTTGCTTTAGGCTGCGGGTGACAATCGCCATACGCTCAGGGCTAACAAAGCGGCGTTTATGATGGCGCTTTTTTTGCCATGGGTCAGGAAAGTAGAGCTGAATGCGATCGATATGGTTTTCTGGTAACTGTTTGAGTAGTTGAATGGCATCACCATTGATGATTCTGACATTACTCAAATTTTGAGTACCAGCCATATAAGCGCATTTGCCGATACCCGGCTCATGGACTTCAATGCCAACAAAATTACGACTTGGCTCGGCTGCTGCCATTTCAATGAACGAATCTCCAAGTCCAAAACCAATCTCAAGGGTCAAGGGTGCCTCACTGCCGTTTGGCAATTCAGCAAATAGCGCACGCAAATCGTTAATGCCTTCAAGATTGCCGTCACCAAAGCTATTATTGACCAAGTAATGCGCAAACTCAGGCGCCGTCAATGCCAGTTCGGCATTTTTATTCATATGGGTGCGTCGTTTCATAAAGGTATTGACGATACGAATATGTTTGCTGTCGTCAGACGTGGCTGCTGCGCCGATGGTCTCATTCCCAATGACCGAATTGGTATCGAGAGGTGCTTGCCCATTGGTAGGGCTACTGTCGCCAAGGATAGCGTCGATGACAGCGTCGATGTTAGTATTGATATCAGGATGTTGACTCATAGGATTAACAAGGCTTAATAAATGGGTAGTGCGCTCATTATAAGTGAAATCTGTACGGCTGTGAATGAACAATACTTTTTTAATAATGTTAGCGCGTTTTATAATTTAGGTACATTATTTATCTAGTGTTTCTCTGGTCCATGCAATGCTATTAACGTTATCATATAATCTCAACAGTTAAGTTAAATGTCTTTTTAATCGCCTGTAAGGCTTGTCACTATGTTATTTATTGAGACGGATTCGCCGCCCCCTTTTTACCAAGAAAAATTGCCTCCTGCCAGACGCACACAACTGGATAAATGGTTTATCGGACATCGTAGCCAACGCTATTATCTAAAACGCTTTGAGCAGTTTGATGAACAAGGCTATCTGTCGCCAAAATGGCATTGGGCAGCATTTTTTGTGACCTTTCCATGGTTACTCTATCGTAAGCGTTATATGGATGCACTCGTCTACAGCGTGGCAGGATGGTCGTTTATTCAGCTTAATATCGCGCTAGTTTTGGTAGCGGTTGAGTTCTTAGTAATGCCTTATATTACTGATGCTTATCAGATGACGATACGCGTTAGTATTGCCGCGCTAATTTGGCTGTTTTGGTCGTTTATGGTGGCACGCTGGACGGATGCTTACTATTACCGGATGGCACGGCGTGAGATTGCCGACGCGATTAATGACTATCCACAAGATGAGCGCTTGCAAAAAGCCCATCTAAGCCAAGAGGGCGGGGTGAGCTTATTTGGGCTGGGGTGGGGTTTTGGATTTTTTGCTTTTACATTAATGGTAATCAAAGTACAGTTTTTACCCATTATCGCCAAACCAAAAGAAAACGAAGTGCTGTTTGATGCGTATGATACCGTTAAAACCACGCAAAATCATGTGGCGCTAGCGTATCGGCAAACAGGACAATGTCCGCTGGATCTGCCTATCGATAGCGGTACTGAGAAGGTGCATATTGAGATCGATCGTAGCGCAGCTGGTGTTGCAGAAACTGATTGTGTAGTGATTGCGACCATTCAAAATGTAAAACTCCCTATACGTTATCTCAATGATCAAACACTGGTCTTTTATCATCTGCCAAACAGTGATGATTGGGAATGCATCAGCTCATTGAATAAGAAACAAGCGCCGGAAAATTGTAGCCCTGATTAGGTGGCTACAAAGACTGAGAATTATTTTTGACAACAATTTCTATAGTTGAAAAAATTAATGCTTAGATTCAGTCGTATGATTATTTTCATCATCGACTGATATGGCTTGGCTTTTTAGCGCTTCATAAAAATCGCTCAAGTCCATCTTACGGGCTTTGCCAATATCTTCATCAAATAAGCTTTCAAGCTCCGCCATCGATGATTGAGCCGACTCAATCATACTGGCCTCATCATCATAAATAGCTTGTTGACGTTCAATCAGATCATCATCGTAATCACGGAAAGTTTGCACTGTCTCACGCGCTTTTTCTGGTGAGATGCCAAGCAGTTGTAACGACTCACGCGACATATCTAGCGAGGACAAATATGTCTCACGCCAGATATGACGAACCCCAACCTCACGTAATCGGTAGTAATGCTGGCGGTCACGTGCCCGTGCTAAGATAATTAAATCTGGATAGTTTTTACGTAAATATTGGGCGGTGGTGATAGAACGCTCTAAATCATCGATGGCAAGGATAAAGACACGTGCTTTTTTGATACCTGCTGCACGTAGGATTTCAGGGTTTTTTGGATCACCATAATAGACTTGGTTACCGAATTTACGGACAAAATCGACGCGGTTTGCCGAGCGCTCAATCGCGGTAAACTCAATATTGTGCATACGTAGCACACGACCGATAATCTGACCGACTCGCCCAAAGCCAGCAATAATCACCTGATGCTCATGATCTGGAATCGTGTCGTATTCGCGGCTTGGTTTGCTTTTGGCAAATAATGGCTCGCCGACTTTTTCTAATAACAAGAATGCCAAAGGAGTGAGTGCCATAGAGATGGTTACGATCAGGTTTAACGTATTGGCAAGTTCAGGTTGTAAGACGTTTTGGGCACTTGCAACACTGAACAAGACAAAAGCAAATTCACCACCTTGAGCCAGTGTAACCCCCAGTCGAATACTGGTTGGCCAGCGATTACCTGAAATTTTTGCAATCGCTGTAATCACTCCGAACTTGATAAACATCAATGCCATCGCACAGCCGATGATAAAAATGGGTTTTGCTAATATCAATTTCACATCGGTCAACATACCGACTGACATAAAGAACAGACCTAATAACAATCCTTTAAAAGGCTCGATACTGGCTTCAAGCTCATGGCGGTATTCAGAATCCGCCAACAATACACCAGTTAAAAATGCGCCCAACGCCATTGAGAGCCCGATTTGACCCATCAAAATTGACACACCCATTACGATAAATAGCGCGACCGCCGTTAGTAATTCTGACGCACCACTTGAGGCAACAAATTTAAAAAATGGACGAACGACGTAGCGACTGGCAAAAATAAGTCCAGCAAAAACCGCAAAAACTTTACCAAAATAAATCAAATCATAGCTTTGTTCACGCACCCCTGATAAGAAAGGAATGACCGCTAATAAAGGGATAACCGCAATGTCTTGGAATAATAAAATCGTAAAGGCTTCACGGCCATGAGTGCTCGATAGCTGCTGTTTTTCAGTCAGAATTTGTAGGACAAAGGCGGTAGATGAGAGCGCAAGCCCGAAGCCAACGATAAAAGCAGTATCGAGCTGCAAGCCAAAAATCTGATGTAACAGCCCCATCAATAAGACACCAGTCAAACCAACTTGCAAACCGCCAAGGACGAATATTGAGCGCCTGAGTGCCCAGAGCCTTGATGGCTGCAGCTCAAGCCCAATGATGAACAGCAGCATCACCACGCCAAACTCAGAGAAATGCAATAAGCTCTCAGCGTCACCTGCGACGTCCAGTACACTTGGACCTAATATCAATCCTGTGATCAGATAACCTAAAACCGTCGCAATACCAAAACGTTTACCAAGGGGTACAAAGAGCAGGGCTGCTCCCAAGAAAATTGTCGCTTGTAACATCAAATTTGGTGAGCTGGCGGCGGCAGCGAACATCTGGAATCCTTAGCAATGACGATAAATGGGCAGTACAACAGCAGTATTAGAAATAAAAAGCAATTTTATAACGATTATTTTTTACGATAAATCTTCCATATGCCATTATCTGCCAGCGGATTGTTATAGGCATCGTTACGGCGCTTACGCGGTGTCTGTCGACTGTCTACGATTTTAAAATCGGGTAGGACATGGACAATAAGTCCAGTTCGATAAAACCGTACCCGTTCAGGCTCTAGCATCTCACCCTTATTATCTCGGCAAAATACATAAGCACGCAAATCAATAAACTCACGGTGCGCGACCAAACGCGTCTCATCATCCTTATCAAACGCAGCAATCATACGTGCAATGTCATCAGCACTATAATCGCCGCATTTATCCGTAAGCGCCCCGACCGAGCCGAAACTCTTGGATTCTTTTGCATGGGTTTTGGTCAGATGTAGGCGCTGCACATGATATATAAACTGCGGTATCTCAAGGCTGGCAGGCAGTGGCAAATAGTCAGGCGGCAGATTGGCAGCAGGATAAAACGCCATGGCGCGTTCAAGCAAATTGTGCCAACGTTGCTGATAGGCTTGGACTTCTGCTAAGTTACCTTCATAGATAGGCATGTCACGAATTTGACGTAAGATATCAGGTGGAAACTGTGCGCCTCGAAAGCGAGCAATGTCTTCTTGCAGCGTCGATAATAAAACTTTGGCGTGTTTTTTGCCATCCTTTGAAATCGAGTCATCGATATAACTTGGGGCGACGAATGGCGCTGAGCGTCTAGACATAGCAGAAGGTCATCCATTGGTGGCAAATGTGGCGTTTCAATTTTCAGTATACAGAATTTATATTAAAAATATGACAGTGAGGCTAAATTTCTCATCATTTTTAACATGTGATTACATTGATAAAAGTCAGTGTGATATTGGTATATGCGGTATGGAGATATTTCATTTTGCTATATTTGATTACTATTAATCGCAAGATAGGGCATTAAATATGGCTTAAATGAAAAAATAGAAAGAGAAGACTTATGAATAATACTCTAGAAAATAAGCTTGCTATACTTAATCGCCTTAGCTTATTAAAAAATATTGGAAAGATAATATTAAGAATTATAGGTGCAGGATTGGCACTTATAATTGGACTTTGGCTAATAATGGCATCGAATATGGGACCCGCTTATTTGCCTCATATCATGAATGGTGACTTGGATTTTTGGATTCGCATGACTTTGCTAGGAGTGGGATTGGGTGTTTGGATAAGCATTGCCGTATGGTTATTGTGGCTTATACTGTGTTGTTTTTATGATTTCATTAGACGTCATTAACAATTGACGATATTTAAATAATTAATGACGTCTAGATGACTGGCAGCTTTTTTTAAACCAGACTTTTTCAATGACAAACTATTTTAATGATTGTGCCCGATATGGTTATTCTCTGCTGGTCGCTCTGAGATATTGCAGACTAGGGCATCGCTATGGGTACTCGTTTGTGGGTGTGCCGCACTTTCTACCTGAATAGTAGCGTGATGGATGCCGAGCTCAAGCAGGCTTTGTTCTAGACTGCCAATCAATATACTGGACTCATGAATACTCATTTCACCATCGACGACCACATGACAAGATAAGGCGTTTAAACCACTGGTAATACTCCAAACGTGTAGGTCATGCACTTTTTGCACCTGCGGATGAGCAAGGAGTTTTTCCTCAACATTAACTAGAGAGATGCCTTCTGGCGTCCCTTCCATTAAGATATGTACGGAATCCCGTACGACACGGTAGCCACTAAATAAAATAAGTATCGCTACAATTACGGACGCTACCGCATCTGCCCATACCCAGCCAAAACTCATCATTAATAATGCGGCGATAATGGCAGCCACTGAACCCATTAAATCACTTAATACGTGTAAATAAGCACTTTGCATATTGAGATTGACCGGCTCTTTATCATCCGATGTTTTGACCGTTGCTGTGCCTTCATTGGCTCCATGATCATGACCGTGAGTATCGCCACTACGGCTACCTCGGTGCATAAGCCATGCAACCAAAATATTGATCAGCATACCGATAGTGGCGACGATAAGCATGCCTTGGGTCGCAATTTCAGGTGGTGAATTAAAGCGTTTAATGGCCTCATAAAAAATCATTAGCGCAATAATGACAAGTGTCGCCCCATTCACAGAGGCAACTAAAATCTCAAAGCGTTTATAACCGAACGTTTTTTGATGAGTAGCTGCTTTTTCCCCAATTTTAAATGCCATTAAGGTGGCGCCAAGTGCTATCGCATCACTTAACATATGACCGGCATCGGACAATAGCGCTAAACTGCCGGTGAGCCAGCCACCGATTGCCTCAACGAACATATAGCCTGTGATAATCAAAAAGCTTATAAGTAACGTGCGCTGATAGCCTTTGGTATCTCGCGGGGCGACTGTGTGCTCTAGATGTTCATCATGATCGTGACTGTCTTGATTCTTATAAGTATCATTACTTTTTCCACCACTTTCCTCACCTTCCTCAATGTGTTGATGCGTATCAGCCAATATACTCTGATGAGCATGGTCGCTTTTTTTAGGGTTTGGACGGTTTGGATTCATAACAACACTCAATTTTGCTGATAGTGGGTTTAATGATGAATATTTACTCTGTACAGAGTAGCGATAGATTTTGGATTACAACAATCAAGTTACTGTTATGAATTTACCATAGTTATAAACTTATCATAGTCCAATATTAGAAGCTGTGATAACGAAGTAAAAATAATAGCGGCATGTTCATTTGAAATAAAAGAAATATATTATCAATTTTTTCTGATATCAAATGGTGACACTAATTTATGGTATTTAGGCTACCAGCCCACAGGATCAATATCTAAAGTAAGCTTAAGGTACTTAGCGCTTGGCAAAGCAAGTACGGGTTGCCACCACTGGCTCAATGCATGGTGTAATTGTCGGCGATCTTTGGCCAGTAGCAACAGTTGCGAATAATAGCGGCTATTCTTTTTACTCATGGGCGCGTCGATAGGACCAAGAACTGCCAGATTATGCCCATTTGGTAAATTGGCAATGGCGTCTTTGAGTGCTTGTGTGGTGGCAGCAAGGGTTTTGCCTTCACAGCGTATCAAAGCAGCATGACTATGAGGGGGTAATCCCATCATCTTGCGCTCTTGTAATAGCTGGCGCGCAAAGGACAGATAACCATCTTTAACCAATTTCAACAATAATTCATTGTCCGGTTGCAGCGTTTGAATCAAGACACGTCCTGCTTTATCACCGCGTCCTGCGCGCCCTGCCACTTGAATCATCAATTGGGCGGTATGCTCTGGTGAGCGAAAGTCTGCGGACAAAAAGCCGCGATCAGCATTGGGTAAGCAAACAAGCGTGACATTGGGAAAATGGTGACCTTTGGCAACCATTTGCGTACCGACCAATATGGCAGGTTTGCCTTCATTGATACGCTGATAGATATTTTCCCAGCTGTCTCTGCGCCTTGTGGTATCGCGATCAATTTGAATAATGGGGTAAAGTGCTTTACTGGTTTGTGGATTAGCAAAGATAGCGTGCAAATTTTCGCTGAGCCTTGTCGTGCCCATACCTTTTGCATCTAGGTTTTGGCTGCCGCAATCAGGGCATACAGTCGGAATATAGGCTTGCCAATCACAATGGTGGCATTTCAAATAAGAGTTGCTCGAATAATTGCTCCGCTGGGCTTGATTATTATAATGAACGGTTAAATGCGCGTCACAACGTGGACAATCTGCCTGCCAGCCACAAGCCTCGCACAATAAGACTGGCGCATAGCCGCGGCGGTTTAAAAATATCAAAACTTGATCGCCAGCTTCTAGGGTTTGCCTTATGGCGCCGATAAGCGCATCCGTCAGTCCGGTATCATAGCGCGCGCCATCATCTTGTGTTTGCTGATGGGTACTTTGCAGGCGTGCATCGATGAGCTGCATTTTCGCGATTTTCGCATTGCCAGGACGCGTCGATAATATGCATTCTATTAGCTTGCCTTCATCGACCAATTTTAAATGTTCAAGAGAAGGGGTAGCCGTACCAAGGACGACTGGTATTTTAGCTTGCAGTCCGCGATATAGTGCGACATCAGCGGCATGATAACGTAAGGTATCCTGCTGCTTATAAGAACCGTCGTGTGCCTCGTCAACGACAATCAAGCCTAAATTTGCAAACGGATAAAGTACTGCTGAGCGCGTACCGATAATGATTTGCGCATGACCAGTGCGACAATCTTGCCAGCCTTGCAATCGATAGGTATTATTCATCCCTGAATGTAGCAAGACAATATGCGCCGCAAAGCGACTGGCAAAACGCGCACGCGTCTGCGGCGTTAGTCCAATCTCAGGCACTAAAATAAGCACTTGCTTACCAGCCTCTAATACTGCCTGCATGGCTTGTAGATAGACCTCAGTCTTGCCACTACCAGTAATACCATTTAATAAAAAGCCTGTGTAGCGTTTGGCTTCATGCGCAGCAACAATCGCTGCAACGGCAAGCTGCTGCTCATCATTGAGATCAAGTGGCATTTTTGCTAATCTAACAGGAGTAGGTGCTTGTTTCGGCTGAATATAGCGCTTAATAAGTCCTTTTTCTTCAAGTGCTTTTAAAAAAGCACGCTGCATACCTTCTAAGAGAAGAATATCTTCACTAGCGCCGTGCTGACCATGGAGCTTTAGCATATCAAACTGCTGCTTTTGCTTTTTTGCATTGGCGCGAAAGTCATCATCAGTGATATGTGGCAAGATGCGCCAATGAGTAATGAGCAAATCTAGCGGTTTACCTTGACGTACCAAAGTAGGCAAGATGACAGATAAGACATCCCCAAGGGGATAGTGATAATAACGCGCCAGCCAATAGGCAAGCTTTAGCATACTGTCATCTAAAATAGGTTCAGCATCTAAGCACTTATTAATGGGTTTAAGTTTCTTGATGGGTACGCTGCTATCCGCTTGAGCAATATGAGCGATTACGATTCCGATTAAGGTCTGACGACCAAATGATACTTCAACACGACTGCCAATTTGCGGTAGTTGTGTTGAGCTATTATTTGGCAAATCACTCATATCTGCCGGTAGGCTATAGTCAAACACCCGATAAAGGGGTACGGGCAGAGCAACTTGTACCAACATAAAAAGGCTTCGCAATATGATTGGGTTAATGGGAAATCAAAATAAAGAAGTAGAGACGAATAAGCTTAGCATGAAGCTAAGCTTATTTTGATTCAATGAAAAATAATATTATTTACGTCAAATTGTCCATCAGACTTATTCAATATATAGAATAGACTCAATCTCGACCACGCCGCCTTTAGGCAATGCCGCTACTTGGACGGCTGCACGGGCGGGATAAGGTTCGGTCAAATTGGCCATGAATACTTCGTTTAATGCTGCAAAATCATTTAAATCGGTTAGCGATACATTAAATTTAACCACGTCATTTAAGCTGCCACCAGCAGCTTCACAGACAGCTTTGATGTTTTCAAATACCTGCTTCGCTTGCGCATCAAAACCTTCTTTTAGCTCCATGGTTTTAGGATCAAAACCTAACTGACCTGAAATATAGACAGTGTTGCCCACTTTTACGGCTTGCGAATAAGTGCCAACGGCTGCAGGGGCTTTATCAGTTTGGATGATTTGACGGGTCATAATATATCCTTATCATATTTTTGGGCGTTTGATGTGCTAAAGCGATTTGCTAAGAGATTACTAGGAGCGTTTAGCACGATTGAAAGTTTTACGAAGTTCGAAATGATATAGTCAATGAAAAGTAATATCGACACATTGTGTACTGCTGGTATCAATTTTTCTTGCTTGCTGTGCCTACGCAGACAGAGGCTGCAAAAAATGTGTACCAGCAGTACCGTAGCGTTTTTAAGGTATCTTGACTATATATGTTTTCGGTAATTCCTTAAAAAACATAGGTTTAACAGTTATAAAAGTATTTATAGCTGATATAAGCGCATGATATTTGGGAAACCAAGTAACGAGCGTAGTTCACGAATACCTTGCGCTAAGTGATTGCGACTGCGAACCACAATATGAATGATGGTATCACTGCTACGCACATCGACCTTTTCAACCCCTATATTTAACTGCCTCAGATTATAAATCACTTTACTGATTTGCTCATCGCTCAGCGCTACAGACAATTTTAAGTAAGCAGGAAAACGAATTTTGTTACCATGATCTTCTGAATCACTTTGCTTGATGGCTTTATCATTGCGCCAGCGCAGTTGGATAACTTGATAAGGATTGTCTTTACGAATATCGTCTAATGAAAAGCACTTATGTCGATGTACGACCAGACCATGACGAGATAAATGTCCGACGATAGGATCACCATAAATAGGGTGACAACAATTGGCAAAATCAAGCTCAACGCCTGAGGCATTGACGATAAGCTGCTGCGGTTGGGTCATATCATCAATACGTTCTTGCGATTGCATATCACTGACTTCATCGCTAAACAAACGTGTGACCACGAGTTGCGGTAATAGCGTACCAGAACTTATTTGCTCAAATAACGCCGATTTTTCGGTCAGTCCGCGCCATTCAGTGAGGTTTTTCCAGTCACTATCGGTTAAGTCATCCAAGCTTTTTTGATAAGTCTTTAGGGCGCGATCTAATGCTTGCCTGCCATGGTGTTGCTTGTCAGCGGCAGATAAGTCTTTGAACCAACGCAAAATCTCTACACGGGCTTTATTGGTCACCACAAATCCAAGCCATTCCGCTTTTGGTTCAGAATGGCTATTTACTTCAATTTCAACCAATTGTCCATTTTGAACAACAGTGCCAAGCTTAGCAGGTTTGTTATCGATATTCGCCCCAACCGCGACATTGCCGATCATAGGACCAACGGCATAGGCAAAATCTAGCGCGGTTGCCCCTTGCGGCAATTCATAAGCACGACCTTTCGGGCTATAACAAATGATTTTGCTAGAATGTAGATAGTCCATTAGCTCGTTAATGGTAGAAACCGCTGTGGCAAAGTCAGGGTTGCCTTGGTTTAAGCAGTCTTCATCGACCAAATCTTTCATATTGCGCAATGACGCTTGAATGACTGATTGACTGACATCAGAGGCATGTTCTGCACCAATGACCCCAAGCCTTGCCGCACTTTGCATCTGCTTGGTCAAAATCGTTACTTTGACAAAATCATTGTCGCGCTCATAGATAAGGGTAAGCGATTGATTACCACCAGGCAAAGGTCTGCGAATATTATCTGCGATATGGGTGTCATCAATTTGATATTTTTTAATCAGATAATAAGCAAGCTTGTCGCAAGCTTCGATATTATCAAGCACAATCTCAAACGCATAATGGCGTAACAGTGCATTAATCTCGCCGCGATTACGGAAAAATTGCCGAAAGATGACCACGCGATTGTCTAAGACTTTGACCATGCCATCAAGCTCGAGATTGTTTAGAACAATACTTAAGTAGCGATGAATAGCTTCTCTCTGAAAATTACGCCCCAGCCCATGTTGTAGCAGTTTATCAGAGATCTTGTTATACATCTCAGAATCAAGGTTGCGATAACAAAGCACTTCAATATAATCAGCAATGTCATTCAGACCCATGAGCCGTGCAAACGGGACGTAAAAGTCCAAGGTTTCTTGCGCCGTAGTGCGTTGTTTTTCAGGACGTACGGCATCTAGCGTCGACATATTGTGTAAACGGTCAGCAAGCTTAATAATCAATACCCGCGGGTCGGCGAGGGTAGCAGTCAAGATTTTATGAAAGGTCGCCGCTTTATTTTCTTGTTTATTATGCGTTGACGACTTTAATTTGGTAACCCCATCGACCAATTTAGCAACCACCTTGCCATAACGCATCTCAATCTGCTCATCGCTCACTTCCGTATCTTCAACCGTATCATGCAAAATTGCCGCAATGATGGTATCTCGATCTAAGCGAAAGCCGGCCAATATCTCGGCGACTGCAATCGGATGGGTGATATAAGGCTCTCCTGATTTGCGCTTGTCTTTGATATGCGCAATATCACCGAACTCACAGGCATCAATAATATCACGACGCTCAGCGGCAGTAAGATAACCTACTGAACGTATTAGATTGTATTGAGCGTCATCGACTAAGGGATGACTGAGTTTGGGTAAGGTTTGACTCATAAAGTAACGATCCTATTTTCCATTACCGGCTTACCTGACTATTTATTAAGATAAAGAATCTATCAAGGTGAAAAATGACTGAGTAAATAAATGTTGACCTGCTATAAAAAGATTAAAAAAAGAAAGCTGAAAAACGGATAGACCGCCCTCTAATTAATCGCAAATCGCCTTCAATGTCAACCGCTAAGGGAGTAGGTACTGCAAAAATCAAGAAATTCTCACTCAATGGTATGTTTTAAGTGCTGAGAGGTTACTAAAACAGTAAAGGCAGTATCATTACAACCAAAAAACCACAGCCTATGCTGTGGTCTCTGTCGTCAGTCGATCTGTCTATGTATTTTGTAAAACCGCTAGGCGCTTTAGGTTTTTTATATAATAGACTTTATTGAGACGTTTTATTAAAAGCTGTGATCGCCTGATAATGCTAAATCCATCGAGCTAGTAGCAAAGTTATGCTCTGGCTGGTTTAGGATATCACGGGTGATTTTGCCCGCAGCAATTTCACGTAATGCCAATACGGTTGGCTTGTCGTTATCGACGTCAACCAACGGCTCAGCAATACCTTTGGCCAACTGACGGGCGCGCTTGCTTGCGACTAAAACCAGCTCAAAGCGATTATCAACATTATTCAAACAATCTTCAATCGTCACTCGTGCCATAAATAGCTACCTCGGTTGTTTTTATTAGTAACGGACCCTGCCCGCCACTCAATAAAAATAATATCAAAAATATAAAGGGTGATAGCTAGGCATTATAGCATTTTTGCCTGTGCGCGTAATTGCTTTTTATGTCTAGTTGCTGAATGAGCCGAGAATAACAGTAGCTGCGTGACTTAATCTTCTGCTTTATTATTTAGCAAGTTGGTAATGGTGCGATGATAACGCTGCTGTTGACGACTAAGGGTTTGTCTGTCGGCGACGATAATGGCCTTTAGCTCAGTCAAAGCGACCTCAAAACTGTCGTTGATAATGACATAGTCAGAATTGACGTACTGTGCCATTTCATTCACTGCGCCGGCAAGACGCTGTTCTATCACTTCCACAGTATCTTGCCCACGCGTCGATAGGCGTTGGCGTAAAGTTGAGAGGCTCGGTGGTAAAATAAAAACCATCGTCGCATCGTTAAATATTTTTTTGACTTGTAGCGCCCCTTGCCAATCAATCTCTAAGATAACATCAACGCCTGCTTCTAACTGCGTGCGCACACTTCGCTCTGAGGTGCCGTAGTAATTGCCAAACACTTCAGCGTGCTCTAAAAACTTATTTTCAGCCACAGCGGTCACAAAATTATCGACATCAGTAAAATGATAATGATGACCGTCAATCTCGCCTGGGCGCGGCGTGCGTGTGGTGTGTGAAACACTGACAGTCAAGTCATTGGTGGTGGCAAGTAGTTGCTTTACCAGTGAGGTCTTGCCCGTACCTGAGGCGGCGGTGATAATAAATAATGAACCTGTCATACAGTGTGTCCTAGTGAATTGTGTCTTGATAAATAAATAAAAGTATTCGAATTAATATAAAAGGCTGGTAAAAAGAAAAAACACCATCATCTATGGTGGTAAAAATATTAATCGTTGCCTCATTATAAACTGCTTTAAAAGCAAATTATGCTAAAGTAGGCTATTGATTTTATCCCAACTTTTGAATAAAAGTTTCGGTGGCTTAAGCTTTAAGCCTAGGCTTTTATATAAATTATCTAATGATAGGCCTTCTTATGCAAATTTATCTTGCCAATCCACGTGGATTTTGTGCTGGTGTGGATCGCGCGATTGCGATTGTCAACGAAGCACTGTTACGTTTTGAGCCACCCATTTATGTCCGTCACGAAGTGGTACACAATAAATTCGTGGTCTCAGATCTTGCCAACCGCGGCGCTGTTTTTGTCGAAGAGCTGCATGAAGTACCGGACGGCTCTATTGTTATCTTTTCCGCTCATGGGGTTTCAAAAGCCGTTGAAGATGAGGCAGAGCGCCGTGATTTGACGGTGTTTGATGCCACTTGTCCTTTGGTCACTAAAGTGCATATCGAAGTCGCTAAGTTTGCGCAGGATGGTATGGATGCGGTATTGATTGGACATGCGGGACATCCTGAAGTAGAAGGCACTATGGGACGCTTTAACCACCGTCATGGTGGACAGATTCATCTGGTCGAAAACGAGACCGATGTCGAAGCTTTGAGCGTACAAGATGCTGAGCGTTTGGCATTTGTGACCCAAACGACCTTATCGATGGATGATACCGCTCGCGTGATCGATGCGCTGAGAGAAAAATTCCCACATATCCAAGGTCCGCGTAAAGACGATATCTGTTATGCCACCCAAAACCGTCAGGATGCGGTCAAAGATTTGGCCAGTCGCTGTGAGGTGGTTTTGGTGGTTGGCTCACCCAACTCATCAAACTCTAATCGTTTGCGGGAATTGGCAGAGCGGATGAATTGCCGCGCTTATTTGATTGATGATGCCACTGAAATGAATAAAAGCTGGTTTGATGGTATACAAAGTGTGGGTGTGACTGCTGGTGCTTCAGCGCCTGAAGTATTGATTCAAGAGGTGCTACAGCAGCTGCAAGAGTGGGGTGGCGATTTGCCAAGCGAGCTGTCGGGTATTGAAGAGAATGTTACCTTTAGCTTGCCAAAAGCCTTACGGATTCCAATGACGCAAGTTGGCAAGTAAAATAAGAGAGCTTTATATATAGCGTTAGATAGGTGACGTAAAATGAAAAATCAGAAAAAAAGATTTGTGTTGGCAGAAGCCAGTCTTGATGAGATCAACAAGCAATTAAAGATCAATACATTTACGATTGTCATCCTGATAGGGATGCTGATGTTAAATGCAACCCAGTTTATGAGAGACTACAGTCTGTTATATGGCGCGCTTATTGCTGTTATGGTTTTTCTATTATTTATAATGGCCAAAAGCCGCACGCTGCTGACGGTGCAAAAACAAGCCCTTAGGCGCTAAACAAAGAAAGTCTACTTTTATACATAATTCATATATAGTCGATTCAATTTAAAAAAAACACAGTACTGCTGGGATAAATTTTACCAAGCCTCTGGAGTGCGAAGCGCACAGCAAGCGAGAGAAATTTATCCCAGCATAGTGCTATTCTGAGCGTAACTCTTTTATACATAATTCATATATTTTAAAAAGCATTCGAGGACATTCATGTCAGCTTATTACACCTTTATAAAACGTGAGCAGCAAGCAGATGGTAGCAGTGTTGCTTATTATCAGCCAACCAAGCACGCACAAGGCGCTTGGAATGAGCATGAGCAACATATGGCGCCAGCAACCGGCTTGCTCACTGCTGAATTACAAAGTTTTGTACCACAAGAGAATATGCGTATTGCTCGTATCAGCTTGGATATTTTAGGACTGATACCGCTCGATGATTTTACTGTCACCACGCGATGTATTCGTCCGGGCAGAACCATTGAGCTTATCGAAGCGGTGATGAGCAGTCGTGGTCGCGATGCAATCATTGCACGTGCATGGCGCTTGATTACTCAAGATACCAGTGTCATTGCAGGGCTTGAAGATCAAAAATCCATACATAAGCCTGAAGCGTTACCCGCTTGGGATGGTATGAAAGGCTGGCCCGGCGGTTTCATTGAAAGCGTACGTTTGGTAGCTGAACCTAATCGCCGTCCTGGTAAAGGTATGGTGTGGATGACCAATGATATCGACATGGTAGAGGGTATGCCTACCCATGACATGGTGCATTTATTGGGCATGGCGGATACTGCCAATGGGGTTGTACCAAGGCTTGGACTGGGGATGGCAAAATTAGAATGGATGTTCCCCAATACTGATTTGCAAATTCATATGCACCGCGCACCGCAAGGTCGCTGGCTTGGCATTGAGGCAGTGCAGCAGTACGGTGCTGATGGCATAGGGATTAGCAGCGCGATATTACATGATACGCAAGGACCTTTTGGTCGTAGTGAGCAAATTCTGACCATTCGTCCCATGCCGCGCTAATGCAAAGATGTCTCCAATAGGTAGTCATTGTTTGAGATCGCCCTATGAATGAAAGGCATTTGGATGAGTTAGACAATATTTTGAGTGATTCTGAAAAACAAAACGAAAGCATGTAATTAATTAATTATACAAATCGATGTTAATCGGTTGTAATGGTGTCTAACAAGGCAAGATTACTGTGTTTACAGGTTACTATGAATAAAAATAGCCGTTTTTCAGAAACATTTACCACTATTCTGGATATATTATTAGAGGCGTATTCAGAATAGTTTTTGTACTTTCATCCATTTGCTATCCAAAGGAATATGATTATGAGCGACAACAAGAGCGATAAAAAATGTCCTTACGCGCCGACCCAATTGACGATGAGCAACGGCGCACCAGTGGCAGACAATCAAAACAGTCTCACTGCAGGCAAGCGTGGTCCATTATTAGCACAAGATATCTGGCTAAATGAAAAGCTAGGCAACTTTGCCCGTGAAGTGATTCCAGAGCGCCGTATGCACGCTAAAGGCTCAGGCGCATTTGGTACTTTTACTGTGACCAGTGACATCACTAAATATACCCGTGCTGCTATCTTTAGTGAAGTAGGTAAGCAAACTGAGATGTTCGCGCGCTTTAGTACCGTCGCAGGTGAGCGCGGCGCGGCTGATGCCGAGCGTGACATTCGCGGTTTTGCTTTGAAATTCTACACCGAAGAAGGTAACTGGGACATGGTGGGTAATAATACGCCTGTGTTCTTCTTACGCGATCCGCGCAAATTCCCAGACCTAAACAAAGCCGTCAAACGTGATCCACGTACCAATATGCGTTCGGCGACCAACAATTGGGACTTTTGGACTTTATTACCTGAAGCATTACATCAAGTCACCATCGTTATGAGTGATCGCGGTCTGCCAGCATCGTATAGAAATATGCATGGTTTTGGCTCGCACACTTATAGTTTTTGGAATGAGGCCAAAGAACGTTTTTGGGTCAAATTCCATTTCCGCACGCAACAAGGCATCAAGAACTTAACTGATGCTGAAGCGGCGGAAGTCGTTGGTTCGGATCGTGAAAGTCATCAAAAAGACTTGTACGATGCCATCGAAAATGGTGATTTTCCAAAGTGGAAAATGTATGTGCAAATCATGCCAGAAGCTGAGGCGGATACCGTTCCTTATCATCCGTTTGACTTAACCAAAGTATGGCCAAAAGGTGATTATCCACTGATTGAAGTTGGCGAGTTCGAATTAAACAAAAACTCTGACAACTACTTTGTCGATGTGGAACAAGCAGCATTTGCCCCAAGTAATTTAGTACCGGGTATCAGCGTTTCACCGGATAAAATGCTACAAAATCGCTTGGTTAACTATGCCGATGCTCAGCGTTATCGTGTTGGTGTCAATCATCAGCAAATTCCGGTGAATAAGCCGCGTTGCCCTGTGATGAGCAATCATCGTGATGGTCAAGGACGTGTCGATGATAACTATGGCAGTCGCCCGCATTATGAACCAAACAGCTTTAGCCAGTGGCAAGAGCAGCCTGATTATGCTGAGCCACCATTGAAGGTTGACGGCTATGCGGCGCATTATGATTTCCGTGAAGACGATAGCGATTATTTCAGTCAACCTCGCGCATTGTTTAATTTGATGAGTGCTGAGCAACAACAAGTGCTATTTGAAAATACAGCGAACAATATGGCGGGTGTGCCGGACTTTATTCAGTATCGCCACATTCGCAACTGTAACTGGTGTGATGCCGCTTATGGCGAAGGCGTTGCCAAAGGATTAGGCTTAACGGTTGAAGATGCAATGGCAGCCCGTGATTCGGATCCTGCTCGTCACTTGCCTAGCTGCTTATAATGGATAAAATTTATACATAAGCATTTAATCAGCTAAATATCATTACAATGACACCGCCTCAGGAAACTAGAGCGGTGTTTTTTATTGAATCAAGTTTTTACGCTTGAAATTTTCTCTCGCGCCCCTATTAGTATAAACAGCTTAGCAGTGTTCAAAATGTAAGCTCTCTAATATTCATTGAGTAAGTTTCGTTTGAGGACTGCTGTCTTATAATAAGTTTTTAACATAAATTGAAGGAGTTTTTTATGAGTGAACTGAACCCAGTTGATAATCAAAAAGTTGATAGCATCAATGTTGATAAAAGCAGCCCAGAATTAAAAAAACATACCTTTGAAGCAGAAGTAGCTCAATTATTGCACTTAGTAACGCACTCGCTATATTCTAATTCCGATATTTTTGTCCGTGAGCTAGTCTCAAACGCCTCTGATGCCTGTGATAAATTGCGTTTTGAAGCGACCAATGATGACAGCCTTTATGAAGACGATGGTGAGCTAAAAATTCGCATTGCTGTCGATGAAGACGCTAAAACCATCACCTTTACCGACAACGGTATCGGCATGAATGAAGCCGATGCCATCGAAAACTTGGGTACAATTGCCAAGTCCGGTACCAAAGCATTTTTAGACAAGCTGTCTGAATCACAGAAGCAAGATGGTCAGTTGATTGGTCAATTTGGGGTTGGCTTTTATTCGGGCTTTATCGTTGCCGATACTATTAGTGTTGAAACTCGCAAAGCTGGCGAACCTGCGGATAAAGGCGTACGCTGGGTATCAGATGGTACGGGTAGCTTTACTGTTGAGCCGATCACGAAAGCGACGCGTGGTACCGCCATTACTTTGCATTTAAAAGAGCAATATAGTGAGGGCGAAGACAGCTATTTAGACCGTGGCAAAATTAAGCAGTTGGTTAATAAATACTCAGACCATATCAGTCTGCCGATTCAGATGCGTAAAGAAGTCTGGCAAGAAGATGAGGTTGAAGAAGGAAGTGACACGCCTGCCAATGGTCAAATGGTCTTAACAGACGAATGGGAAACCATTAATAAAGCCAGTGCCTTATGGACACGTTCAGCCTCTGAGATTGAAGATGAAGAGTATATCGATTTTTATAAAAATATCACCTATGACATGGACGCGCCACTAGCATGGACGCATAACCGTGTCGAAGGTCGTGTTCAGTATACGCAGCTATTGTATATTCCTAAAAAAGCCCCTGTAGATTTGTACACTCGTGAGCAGCAGCATGGTCTAAAGCTTTATGTTAAGCGCGTCTTTATTATGGACGAGGCAGAGCAGCTGTTGCCAATGTACCTGCGTTTCGTCAAAGGGGTCATTGATTCAGCCGACTTGCCATTGAACGTCAGCCGCGAGCTACTACAAGAGTCGCGTGATGTAAAATCTATCCGCGATGGTAACGCGCGTCGTATTTTGACTTTGCTGGCAAGCCTTGCCAACAGTGAAGACAGTGATAAGCAAGAAAAATTTGCACAGTTCTACGCTGAATTTGGTGATGTTATCAAAGAAGGCGTTGGCGAAGACATGGGCAATCAAGAACGTATTGCCAAATTACTGCGTTATGCAACCAGTACTCAGGATAGTGTGACGACCAGCTTTGAAGACTATAAAGCACGTATGAAAGAGGGTCAAAAAGCCATCTATTATCTAACGGCTGACAATCTAGCGGCTGCTAAAAATAGCCCACAACTTGAGCTGTTTAAAAAGAAAGGCATCGAAGTTATTTTGATGACCAGCCGTGTCGATGAATGGGCAATGAACTTCTTGACCTCATTTGATGAGACACCGCTACAAAACATCGCTAAAGGTGCCGTTGATTTGGGCGATTTGCAAGACGAAGCCGAAAAAGCGGAAGCTGAAAAAGCGCAAGAAACCATGAAGCCTGTTGTCGATAAACTTAAAGCAGCATTAGGCGAACGTGCCAAAGATGTGAAAGTATCGACGCGTTTGGTTGATAGTCCTGCCTGCTTGGTCGTTGGTGAAGGTGAGTTATCACCACAAATGATTCAGATGCTTAAACAAATGGGTCAAGATGTGCCAGAGAGCAAGCCGACATTAGAGGTCAACCCTGATCATCCATTGATTAAAAAGTTAGAGACTAGCGAGCAATCTGACGTCGATTTTGATAAATTGGCGCAAGTAATTTTTGACCAAGCATTGTTAGCAGATGGCGGTCAATTAGACGATCCAGCCGCTTATTTAAAACGTGTTAATGAGTTATTAATGAGATAATGTTCAAGGTTTGATAGAAGGTTTTGATAAAAAAGGAGGTCTTAAGTTTAAGACCTCCTTTTTTGATGGGTTTTTAAGCGAATTTTACAATTCAGCCTTATGCTCTTGACCGACAATCCGTTACAATCGCGATAGATTAGCGAGCTAAAATATTAGTCAATAATATTGATGTGCGCTATCTGTCTCTTATATCCATTTCATAGTAAATTAAATATAAAATTGACATTCGTGTGCCTTGCAAAAGAGTTAATTGAAAGACAGTAAATGGCATGGATATCAAAATATTTTATCATTGATTTGTTTTATTTCTCTCGACTGGCTAGAGGTCTAAGTCTTTGTCACTTGCGTCGTTAAAAACCGTCTCACTGCAGCGCTTTTCGCTCAATTTCGCTGCCAATATTATTGCAACCTTGTGGATGCTAGTAGGCTCAACACGGGCATTCTCTTGGGTTAAACCCACCTTTGTTCAGTTCGCTGTATTTGCGCTATTGGCTTTGGGTAGTAACGTCCTATTTTCTTGGTTAGCCGCTCCAGACGGCAGTATTTTCAATGAGCAAGGATTGGTAAGCTATCTCATATGGCCGATGATTATTCTGCTTGGCGGCATTATTCTGGCACGGCGCGCAGGCAATCAAGCACTGGTTTTTGTGCCTGTCGTACTGTGGTTGGTTGCTGATACTTTATCTGCTCTATTACAAAGCTTAGTACAGTTTTTAGGCAGCTATAGCTGGTTGCCCGATTGGAGTTATTCGTTTTTACCAACGCTATTTTTGGTGCTGTTTTTATGGCAGACCTTGGCATTGTTATGGATATTTTCTCGTCGCCTGCGTATACCGTGGTGGGAGCGTATCATCGTCATCATCGGTGCTGTTGCACTATTGACGATATGGCAGCGTAACGTCGCTGACCAGCCCATATTTAAGCAGATACCCGTAGAGCCAGTATTAGAAGAAGCCGCCTTATATGAGCAGCCGCGTTTATTACAAGAGGCGCTGGCTCGTATAGATCCTAGTATACCGGGCAAAAGTGATTGGTACTTTATGGGTGTGGCGGGATTCTCTGATCAAAACGTCTTCCGCTCTGAGATTAATAAAGTACGTGAGCTGTTTGATGTGCGTTTTGGTACTAGCGGGCATTCATTGGCACTGATTAATAATAACTACACTTGGCTAGATGAGCCAATTGCCACCAAAACCAGTATTTTACGCGGCTTAAAAAGAATTGGTCAGCAGATGAACGCTGATGAAGACGTGTTATTTATGACACTATCGTCGCATGGCGATCAGGATTTTATCCATTTATCTAATCCACCGCTTGCGATGGATAATCTGGATGCAACATGGCTGCGAGAGTCGTTAGATGCCTCAGGTATTCGCTGGCGTGTTATCGTGGTATCGGCTTGTTATTCAGGTTCGTTTATTGATGAATTAGCGTCGCCGACGACAGTGGTGATTACCGCTTCGGCAACAGACAAGATGTCATTTGGCTGTACCAATAGTGCTGAAATGACCTATTTTGGGCAAGCATTTTTTGCTGAAAGCTTAAGAGAAAACACCAGTTTTTCTGCTGCCTTTAAAGACGCCGCTTATCGAGTAGAAGAGCGTGAGATCTCTATGGGTTTTGAGCCATCAGAGCCGCAAATGGTGATCGGTAGTTTGATGGAAACGGCGTTGCCAGCATTTGAGCAAGTGTTATTTGATAAAACACGACCGCCGCTTGCTAGCATTATAGATACTTCGAATGCGACAACGACTATCAATATTTCACCGGATACGGGCGCAGATACAGTTGTAGATGATAAGAACACAGCGAACTGATTTTTATCCCATTTTTAATCTGATGCTTTTTTAAATAAGCATCTGTTTTCAACTATTTTATCTTAGCTAAAAAGGATAATGCTCATGAATAATTCTTATAACCACAGTCTCTCAGCCAGCACCCAGTTTACGCAAAAAAGTGTCAATCGCTGTTTTGATGGTGAGCAGCGTTATTACAGTCATCAATCAGCGGCCACCAAGACGCCGATGACCTTTAGTATTTATCTGCCTGATGAGGCACTAGCAGGGCAGCGTTGTCCGGCGATTTTGTATTTATCAGGTCTCACTTGTAATGCTGATAACGTGACCCACAAAGCGCATTTTCAACAAAAATGTAGTGAGCTTGGTATGATATTTATCGCGCCAGATACCTCTCCTAGAAGTAGTGAAGACAATGACGTAGCAAACGACGAGCGTTATTTTGTTGGTCAAGGTGCAAGCTACTATGTCGATGCGACCCAAGCACCTTGGGCTGAACACTTCAATATGCAAAGTTATATCGTTGATGAGCTATATGATTTATTACGCTCAGAGTTTCCGATTCATAGTATTGGTATCACGGGTCACTCGATGGGTGGTCATGGTGCCTTATTGTTGGGTTTTAAATTCCCAGGCAAGTTTGTGAGTGTGTCAGCTTTATCACCTGTGTGCGCCGCCAGTGAGTCGGCATGGGGTCAAGCAGCTTATACAGAGTATTTTGGTGATGACAAGAGCTTGTGGGCGCAATCAGACGCTTCTCAGATGATTGAACAAGTCGGTCAGCAGTACTCAAGCATCTTGGTTGATCAAGGCGCGGCTGATGAGTTTTTAGCCGATGGTCAGTTGCAAACGTCAAAATTACAACAGGCGTGTAAAAATGCCAAGCAGCCATTAACATTGCGCTATCAAGCCGGTCACGACCATAGCTATTATTTTATCCAAACAGTGATCAATGACCATATTGAACATCACTGGCGTATGGCACAGCTTAGCTAAAATTCGGTCTCATATGGTTTATTAGTTATAGCGTTTCAAGTTTAAAAGGTTAGGTCTATGACAAGTTATCAAGATTTAAGTACCGTTACTGTCGATACTCCATCAGTAGAGGATAATTCTGTTGCTACTAAAGCTACGCTTGCCACCATGCAAGCGGATATGGATGCTGCTTTAAAGAATAAACAGCGAGACCTTACCAGTACCAATTTAAATAATCCTCAAAATCATGCAGTCAAATCAAGCCCAGTTATCGCCGCTTCTAGCAATGATATGACTGTTCATGCCCTCGATGAGTTACAAGTGTCGCGCGTGATAGAGATGGCGTGGGAGGACAGGACACCGTTTGAGGCGATAGAGCATAGCTATGGTCTCAATGAGTCTGGCGTCATTATACTGATGCGTCAGGCGCTAAAACCGTCCTCGTTTCGCTTATGGCGTCAACGTGTGAGCAATCGCGCTACCAAGCATGAAGCGATACGAAGTTTTACGGTAGGTCGTGCTTATTGCAAAACCCAATATAAACCGCGCTAATTGTCTGCATGTGCTGAGTGTGGCTATAATACCCATACTAAGTACCCATTATAGACCCTGATTATCCGTTATAATAGACATACGTATTATTCGTGCTATGCATACATCTATATATTAAATCCTTAGTCAAATATCCATTAGGTAGCTCAATTATGATCAGTCCCTCTAAGCCGTATCTAATCGCCCCTTCCATATTATCTGCTGACTTTGCCAAACTAGGTGAAGAGGTAGAACGTGTATTGGCGTCTGGTGCTGATGTCATCCATTTTGATGTGATGGACAACCATTATGTACCCAATTTGACGTTTGGTAGCATGATTTGTAAGGCGCTTCGTGATTATGGGATTGATGCACCAATTGACGTGCATCTAATGGTTAGCCCTGTTGATAGTATGATTGAGCAGTTCTTAGAGGCAGGTGCCAGCATCATCACATTTCATCCGGAAGCAAGCTCGCATATCGATCGTTCTTTACAGTTGATTAAAGATGGCGGCGCTGAGTGTGGTTTGGTATTGAATCCAGCAACGCCATTACATTATTTAGACTATGTCATGGATAAAGTGGATCAGGTCCTACTGATGAGTGTCAATCCTGGCTACGGTGGTCAGTCATTTATTGAAGGGACGCTAGAAAAGGTTCGCCAAGTACGTCAGCGTATCATTACTAGCGGTCGTGATATTAGATTAGAAGTAGATGGCGGTATCAAAGCCAGTAATATCCGCGCCATTGCCGAAGCAGGTGCTGATATGTTCGTTGCTGGTTCAGCGATATTTAATCAAGAAGATTATAAAGCAGCAATCGATGCCATGCGTGCAGAGCTTGCCTTGGCAAATGGGGAGTAACGCCCCATATAGTAAGTTATATACTATTAAATAGTAAAGTTACCTATTATTAATAGCCGCTGTATGACTGATTATATTAAGCGACATGTCAGCTAAAGGTAAAATATGAATATGCAAAATGCAAAACATCGAGCCGAGTCCCAGCAAGCCTCGCAATCACGTAGCTTAGTGCCCAAAGGTATTACTATTGGCTTAGCCATGTTCGCCCTTGTTCTGAGTCTAGCTGGTTATGGCTTTCGCCTGATGGTTGGTGAAGATGCCGGTGAAGTATTACGCCACGCGGCGGTGATCGTACCCGCATTTATGCTAGGCATTCCCCTTTTATTTTGGCTAGGTTCACGCCTACTTAACAAGGTTAAAGATATGCATATAGAGAGCTGGAATGCCATTAGTTTGGGGTATTTGACCTCTTGTATCTCAATGCTGTGGTTAATGGGTACTTATAGTTAAATTTTTATTAGTAAAGATAAAACTTGTTAATGAAGATAACCTTGTAATATTTTTATAAGTTGTTTTTTGATACACTTTTTCACCGTTAAGTCATGCTCTATAAGCTTGACTGGAATTCTACATGAGAATCATACCGACCAGTATTGCCAATATCATTTATCCAAAAGATTTACCAAATGGTTTATTTACCAGCTTAATTATTGCCTGCCTGCTGCTAGGACTGTCTTCACTTCGTCATGGAACTGATTTGCAAGGTTGGCTACACGTCTTTGAAAACTGGCTGCTCATGTTATTGATACTGCCAACCGCGACTGCGACAGTAGCGTTACCGTTCAAATATCGCGATCCAACATTAGAGTTAAAGCTCATGTACTATCTCGGTATGTTTGTTGCTTTCTTATTTACCCTAGCAAAACTGCGTTACTGGCGTTAAACGCTGGTAATTTCTATAAAACTAAGACTATCGAACCTGAGTTGTGCAAAAGACTTATAGAACAGCCCTTGAATTATAGCGCCAAAGCGTCCATTGTATGAATAAGATAGTTTTGCCCGCATGACTGTAAGACAGTAGCTTTAGTAAGTGGAATCAGCGCGTTTTTTACAGGTATAAATCGGGATAATAAGGATACAATGAATGCCATACGATATCGATAATGAGATTGAAGTAGATAATGACAGTACCGATCAGTTTGCAGGGTTTGCCAAAGAGACGACCCTTGAGCTGGTAGAAGCAGACGATGGCAAATTGCTCTTACGTGATGCTGAACAAGATGATGCGCCGCTGATGACCATTGATTTTTCTGATAAGTTAAAAGAGATACTAGGTAGTGATACCCAAGCGATAGGTCAGCATATGATTCATGCTGCAATCCAAGTAATTATGCAAAAGCAGATGAGTCAATGGCATGCACATGTCTATGACAAAGAGCCGACGCACTATAGTTAATGATGTATAAATCAATAGCAAATAGATAAATAGCAGTCAGTCTAAATAACGACACTAAAAAAGGGTTTATCAATTGATAAACCCTTTTTTTGTTCAAATAAAACCATTTATAAAAATGGAGATTATTTGATTTTTGCTTCTTTAAAGATCACATGCTGGCGTACTTTTGGATCAAACTTTTTGATTTCCATTTTGCCAGGCATAGTGCGCTTGTTTTTGGTAGTGGTATAGTAATACCCAGTACCAGCAGTTGATACTAATTTAATTTTATCTCTCATGATGGCTTTCCTGTAAATGAGCGGTCTTCAATCGATAGGTATGGATCTAGAGTATTAAGTTGCTGTAGATAGTATCCAGTCATAAATATATGAGCTAGTAAATCTTCAGCATAACAGCAGCCTAAATAGCGACATTCATCGATAAATTAGACTGCCAATATTTACTTAAACTTTTTGACCTTGTGCGCGTAGATCTACTAGCACTTTATCGATACCCAATTTGTCAATGATGCGCATACCTTTGGTAGACACACGTAGACGTACAAAACGATTTTCAGACTCTACCCAAAAACGATGGTTGTGAAGGTTTGGTAGAAAGCGACGACGGGTTTTGTTGTTTGCGTGCGAAACATTATTACCCACCATAGGGCGCTTTCCAGTCACTTGGCAAACTCTAGACATGGCGAACTCCTAATCTATGAGGTATGAGTTTTTCTCATACCAGTCTGGGCAAGTTGCACGTATTTGCGGCATGGACACAGCAAGCGGCAGCTTTGCACCAAACAAAACTATATGAAGGTTGAGCTGATTTACTGTCATCTAAAGGCAAATAACAGGCAAACCAAATCAGAAAATTTTAAAGCCGACATTTATACCATAAAAGTAATGAATACTCAAATATTTTTGTGATAGTTGTTGGTTTAAAGGGTAGCTATTATACCCTGAAATGAGCGCGCTATGTTATTGATTATTTAATAATAAGGATTCAACTTTTAGTTGTAAGTTATAACAAAAGTCAGTAAAGTCTCAGTTATATATTTAATACAATCTGTTAATACTACTGGCATTATTGTAAATCTAAGTATCATTACCGATCTATTATAATTGTGTGTAATGATTTTGCCTATTTGCTCAAATAAATCACTGCCGCAGCGGAGTCTAAAAATGTCATATCCCTCACTACCGACCTCTAAGTTATTTCAGCTCACTTTTTTGACTTGCGCCTTAGCATTGGCAGGTTGCGGCGGTGGCGGCACTGATACTATTGCGCCAGAACCTGACTTGGGTGTGACGCAACCTGGTACGGGTGGTGACAATGGTGGTGGTCCAGTAACGCCAATAAGCGAAGTAAATATAACTCCCATAACCTTAATAGATACCAACGGTAATATAACCAGAGTAATCACCTCAACAGGCGCTAGCGCAAAAGTAACAGTTACTGATAGCACAGGTAAACCTATTAGTAGTGCATTGGTTACTTTTTCAGGTGAGGGCGTAAACTTCGGTACTAGAAACGGAGCAGTATTGACCAATGAAATGGGCGAGGCGAATATATCCGTTAAACCAACGGACAGTACTGATACGAGTAGCTATCAGCTAACGGCGACGACTAGTGTTAATAATATCACTGCTACTACGCCTGCTTATAACTTTACGTTACAGTCTATCAATGTAGTGTTGACAGATATCGCTCTTTCCTCAAGTAACTTAGAGTCAGGTGGTAGTACTAACATTACCTTAAAAACGAAAGATGCTACTAATGATGTCTTTCAAAACGACATTGCTGTTGAATTTAATACGAGTTGCGGTACTTTTGATAGCAACAGTTTAACCTCAAGCAATCAAGGCAATGTAACGGCTACTTATAAAGCTATCGATAGTAATGGCAATCTGTGCGAAGGCGCGCAAACCATCACGATAACACCTACCAATACCCCGACTAGTAGACAGACAGTCACAGTGAATATTGCTGGAGTAGAAGCCAGCTCGATTGTATATACCACAACTGAGCCAGTACAGCTAGGCGCTAGCAACAGCGGCTCATCAAGTTCAGGACAGATAGAGTTTACGGTTTATGCGAACGGTCGACCGGCTGCCAACCAAAGGGTTAGGATCAGCCAAGTATTTGCGCCTACCGATTTTAGCTTTGTGACACTGAATAATCAATTGCCTTCAACAGTAACTAGTGATTCACAAGGCAAGGTAGTGGTCAATCTATATCCTGGTGCTTTACCTGGTCCCGTAGAGATAAAAGCAACGTTGCTATCGAATACTAATGTATTTGCATTATCAAAAGACGTATCTGTGGCAACAGGACGAGCGACACAGAATGGCTTTAGTATTTCGTTGAGTAAGAATGTATTAGCAGTTGGTGTTGATGGTGATATTGCCACTATTACCGCGCGCTTGGTTGACAGAGTGGGTAATCCTGTACCCAACGGTACCGTAGTTAGCTTTGTTAGTGAAGGCGGACGAGTCACTCCAAACTGTGCTACTACTAATGGAACGTGTAATGTTGAGTTTAGTACGCAGAATCCAACTCCTGTAGATGATCGAGTTTCTGTTATTGCCTATGTAGAAGGGGATAAAAGTTATACCGATGTGGATGGAGACAATAGATTTACTACTGGTGATATATTAACTCGAAATATTGGTGACTTTTTCCGCGATGATAACGAAAATAACCAATATGATAGTAATTTAGGCGAATTTGTCTATCGAAAAGGTGCATCAGGAGCTACTTGTGCGCCATCCTCTTTCAATCAGCCTAATATTTTAGGCACATGCAACAATGATTTGGCAGCTATTTTGCGCTATCAGTTTGTATTTGGCTTAGCATCGGATGTTCCTGTGTTTGAAGGTCTTCCAAACACTGTGGCTGCTAATCCTGCACTTGACTTGGATACCCCTATCGCTGTCAGATTCAAAATGTTTGGTAATTCTGCACAGACAGTATCTATGCCGTCAGGCACTACTATTAGTGTTGCTGCTGAAGGTGGTTCATGCAAGGCTGAATTTACCAGTGGAAAGACAACGGTTCCAAACCTTGTTAATCTAAGTAATGGATCAGTAAGCTCAAGTGATGTTAGTTACGTATTTACTTACAGTGGCTGTCGTCCTAATGACCAGATTAAAATAACAACAACGACGCCTGCTCCATCAGCTAATACTTTTACAAAACTTATTAGAATTGTCTAAGGCATAGCTTAGTATTCATTCATCAGAAAACCCCCAACCCTCGAGTTGGGGGTTTTTGTATTTATAATCTCAATAACCAAAAACAACCAACTCAATCAGCAAAATATCGTAAAAGCGATTAAAATAGCTGTCTTCTAATACTGCTATTAGATTTTCAGTAGCAAATTTTGATTTAATTTCTAATTGAGCGCACTATGTCAGACACTGCAACGATTACTTCACCGAAAACGTCACTCCAAGTGTCATTTAGAGAGATTCCCGCTATCACTGCTACAGCCACACTATTGATTAAATGCCGTGACCAAGCCGGTATCGTACAAGCGGTATCTGAGTTTATTCATCGCTACGGCGGCAACATCATTACGTTAGATCAGTACTCAACGGCTCATGAAGGCGGTCAATACTTTATGCGTTTAGAGTTTGCTTTGGCAGGATTGAGCGAGATTATCGATAACTTTGAAGCCAGCTTTGCCCATACCGTTGCCAAACGCCACAATATGGAATGGCGCTTACATGACAATGGCATTAAAACCAAAGTTGGTATCTTAGTATCTAAATTTGATCATGCGTTATTAGACTTATTATGGCGTCATCAGCGCGGATTGCTTGACTGTCAGATTACCTCAGTCGTTAGCAATCACGAAGATTTACGCCAATCAGTAGAAAACTTTGGTATCGCTTTTCATCACGTTCCAGTGACCAAAGACAATAAGGTAGAAGCAGAAGAGCAAATTCATGACTTGATGGCAGGCAATGACTTATTAGTCTTAGCGCGCTATATGCAGATATTGTCGTCAGATTTTGTAAAGCGCTGGCCGATGCAGATCATCAATATTCATCATTCGTTCTTGCCAGCGTTTGTCGGCGCCGATCCTTATCGCCAAGCTTATGATAAAGGCGTGAAGCTTATCGGTGCAACCGCGCATTATGTGACCACTGAGCTCGATCAAGGACCTATCATTGAGCAAGATGTGCACCGTGTGACCCATCGTCAAGGCGTCACCGAGCTGCGAGCCATTGGTCGTGATATCGAGCGCAATGTATTGGCACGCGCCGTCAATTGGCATGTACAAAATCGCGTAATCGTAGCGGGGAATAAGACGGTAGTATTTAATTAGGTTTTCATTAGAGTGGTTTGAAATTTAGAACAGAGTATTAAATTACTACTGTGGAACTGGTTCTATAACAGCATCTCTAATACAAACTTGCTACCGACAAAGCCAATCGCTAATAAAATAAAAGCATAGATAGTCATATTAGCGGCACGTTTTCCACGCCATCCAGCACGCCAATTACCGATAAGTAATGCGCCAAACAGCAGCCAAGACATCAGGCTAAAGGCTGTTTTGTGCACAAGATGCTGCGCCATCAAGTCGTCTACGTAGATAAAACCAATTCCCAGTGCAATGCTCAGCAGGACAAAGCCGACCAATAGCATATCGAATAATAGGCTCTCCATGCTTTGAAGAGACGGCAGCTTGTTGACCCAAAAGCGGTGAATCGATTGATGCTTAAGCTCACGTATTTGTAGTCGCAAAAATAGCGCTTGTACCGCTGCCATCAGCAGCACACAATATGCGGCAAGCGACAGCAAGATATGAGACTCAAGCCCAATGCTAATATCCGTAATCGGACGATAAGGCGCGCGTCCAATATAACCGATTAGCATACCTACAAGAGCGGTCGGTGCCGCGAGGATACCCAGACTGACAATAGGTCTATACAGAGAAAACATGACGTAAAAAAACAAAAAGAATAAGCTGATCAAGCTGATGATATTAAACAGATTGAAATTTAGCCCATAGAGTGTGACTATGTGTGGATAAAGTAGCCCTGCGTGTGCCAACATGCCCACAAATAATAAGCCTAAGCTTGGGCCTTTATGGATAGGTCTATCTTGAATCAGCGCCCAACCAATATATATGCTGACTAAGAAATAAGCCATCGCAGCAAGTAAAAATGCAAGTTGCAAGATATAAAACCTCATCTCATAATGCGCGCAAAATACGCGCTTAATTTCATGCTAAAGTGGTATTATTAGAATAATTACCCAATTTATCATAAAATGGCACTCAATTGAGCACCGTCTTATGTATTCCTGATAAATGCTTAGCAATTGAGCTTGAATACCTGCAATCGCATACCCTAATAGTATTTATCAACTCTTTTATTTATGAAGAGTTAAGCTTAATCCAGAATTATTTTAACTGAGAGTTATTTATGTTTGATACCTTAACAGAACGATTGTCGTCTAGTCTGCGCAATATCGCAGGCACGGGGCAATTGACCGAAGACAATATCAAAGACACTTTACGCGAAGTACGTATGGCGCTGCTGGAAGCCGATGTGGCATTGCCAGTCACTCGTGATTTTGTGAAGCGTGTCAAAGAGCAAGCGCTTGGCGCTGAAGTGCTTAAAGAGTTAGCACCAGGACAGGCATTTGTCAAAATCGTCCATGACGAGCTGACTGAAATGATGGGCAGTGCCAATCAGCAGCTTGAGATGACAGGTAAGCCGCCGGTTATTTATCTGCTAGCAGGTCTACAAGGTGCTGGTAAAACTACCACTGCCGGTAAATTGGCCAAGTTCTTACAAGAGCGCCATAAGAAAAAAGTCATGCTGGTATCTGCTGACGTTTACCGTCCCGCAGCGATTGCCCAGCTTGAGCAAGTCGCTGGACAAGTAAATGCCAAGTTCGTCAACTCAAGTAGCGACGAAAACCCGATTGATATCGCCTTGCGTGCTATCGAAGAAGCTAAAATCCAATATCAAGATATCTTGATTATTGATACAGCTGGTCGTTTGGCCATCGATGAAACCATGATGGATGAAATCAAGGCGTTAACCGCTGCGGTCAATCCTTCTGAGACACTGTTTGTTGTTGATGCGATGACCGGTCAGGATGCGGCAAATACCGCCAAAGCCTTTAACGATGCGCTGCCATTAACGGGCGTTATTTTGACCAAGACTGACGGCGATGCTCGTGGCGGTGCGGCGCTTTCTGTACGCGCCATCACAGGTAAGCCAATTAAATTCTTGGGTCGCGGCGAGAAACTAGATGCGCTAGAGCTATTCCATCCTGAACGTATTGCCCAGCGTATTCTTGGTATGGGTGACGTCTTAAGTCTGGTTGAAGAAGTTGAGCAAAAGATTGACCGTGATAAAGCCGAAAAAATGGCGAAAAAGATGCAAAAGGGCGGCGAGTTCGACCTTGAAGATCTATTGACCCAGTTTCAGCAAATGAAAAGCATGGGCGGTATGGCGGGCTTCTTAGATAAGATGCCAGGTATGGGCGGCTCTGATATGCAAAAAGCCGTTGAAGATGCCAAGCCTGAAGAAAAAGTACGTGAGATGGAAGCGTTGATCAATTCGATGACGCCATTTGAGCGCAAAAATCCTGATAAAATCAATCCAAGTCGTAAGCGCCGTATTGCTGCAGGCTCAGGTCGTGAGATTCAAGACGTCAATCGTTTGCTCAAGCAGCACAAGCAAATGGCAAAAATGATGAAAATGATTTCTAAGCCTGAAGGCATCAGTAAAATGATGAAATCGATGCAAGGGTTGATGGGCGGCGGCAGTGGAGCAGGCGGCGGTGGTCCATTATTCGGCGGTGGCGGTCAGCAAGGTGGTGTTAAAGATGTGAACCCACAGCAAATGGCAAAGCAAATGGGACTTGACCCAAATAACATGCCAAGCACTGAAGAGATGCAAAAACAGATGCAAGAGCTACAAAACCAAGCGCCGAAGAAGTTTAAAACACGTTTTTAAATGATTTAGTGCTACTGGGAAATATTGATAATAAAAACCTCAAAGCTAAATGAGCTTTGAGGTTTTTTCATATTTTGGATATTTGAGTGAATTCTCACAAAGAATGCATGAAAAATATAGAAAGTAAGTCAATTAATCTGTCCTAAATGCTATGATAGGCGCTGTTTTACGATGTCAAGAGAATAAGCCGAGGTTATGATGTTTTTAGCAATGGATACCGTGTTCGATCAGTGTTCGATCGCCATTTTAGATGCCAGCGGTCAAGCGTTATCGAGTCATACCGAGACAGGTAAGCGCCAGCAGACCCAGCAAATCTTACCGATGATTGACGCGGCATTATCTGAGGCGCAGCTAAAACTGGCTGACATACAAGCGCTTATCTTTAATCGTGGTCCTGGTGCCTTTAGTGGTATACGAATCAATACGGCAGTGGTACAGGCGCTATCTGTCGCGCATGATATTCCTTGTGTGGGTGTTTCTAGCTTACAGGCGATTGCGCAAGCGGCGTATCAGCAACAGAGTTTAAGCTCAGTATATAGTGCCCTTGATGCGCGTATGCAGCAGGTATATTTTGGGCATTATGAGGTAATAGATAATATCATGCAGCCCGTTAATCACGACAATGGCGAAGATACTGAGCAGCTACTTGATTATGATAGCCAGACAGCGCTAGAGATTCCTATCGTTGGCAATGGTGCCGGTTTATTAACTTTGCATGACGGTCAGATTATTTATGCTGATATCCATCCTGATGCGACCGTGATAGGACAACTGGGTATGGCTCAGTTTATGGTCAATGGCGGAACAGAAGCGGCGCAAGCGCTACCAAAGTACTTACGCAATCAAGCGTGGAAAACGCTCAAAGAGCAAGGTAAGGCTTAGTGTACCCTTTCTATATTCAGTGCTTATAAAGCTTTCAAGTGTCGCACGCGACAATAACAGTATTACGAATATAACAATATAAAACAAACGCCTTTACTGTTTTCGGAATTTCTTAGGAATAATTTTGTGGATATTATTTTATTAATTCAAGCTGTCATCATGGGTATCGTTGAAGGTATCACTGAGTTTTTGCCCATCTCTAGCACGGGATATTTAATTCTATCCGCCGATTTGATGGGTTTTTGGACCAAAGAAAAAGTCGATTTGTTTGTCGTGGTGGTGCAGTTTGGTGCTATTTTAGCGGTCATATATGACTATTGGGGCAGACTCTGGCAGGCACTGATGGGTTTGCTAACGGGTAAAGCAGAAGGCATGAGTAATCCGCGCCAGCTTGGACTTAGCCTAATTGTCGCCACTATTCCGGTGATGATTGTTGGTTTTACTTTTGCTGATGAGATTAAAGCCTATTTATTCAATCCTATTGTCGTGGCAATTATGCTGATTATCGGTGGTTTGCTGATCTTTTATGTTGAGAATCGCCCGAAAGCCATTATTGCAGAAGAAGCAGAAGACGTTAGCCTAAAAACAGCTTTGATGATAGGTTTGCTGCAATGTTTGGCATTGATACCCGGTACATCACGCTCAGGTGCGACGATTATTGGTGCACTGTGGCTTGGTGTCTCACGTAAAGCTTCCGCTGAATTTTCTTTCTTTTTGGGTATCCCTGTCATTATTGGTGCGGCTCTACTAGATTTTATTAAGCATCGTGACGTTTTAACCAGTAGCGAAGATTGGTTAGTGCTAGGCATTGGTACTGTCGTATCATTTATCATCGCCTTGCTTTGTATTCGCTTATTGGTCGCTTGGGTCAGTCGCCGTGACTTTAAAATCTTTGCATGGTTGCGTATTATCACTGGTGTATTGGTTTTAATAGCCGCTTGGGGTTTTGGTTATCAGATGGCAGGCTAAACTTCATGATGGAATGGTTTTTAATAGAGATTCATGATGTTATAAGTATTAAAAAGGAATGGCAGTCATGACCAATTTGAAGCAAGTGCTGACTGCTGATATAAGCTGCCAACTACTTTATGTTAATGAAACGCAGGCAAGTCAAGTCGAGAGTTTGCAGGCACTCATAGCTAAGCATAAGCTACCCATTATTTTGAATGCTGAACTGGTGACAGCGAAATTAAATCAAAAACGTCGCCAGCAGTTAAGTCAGATAGTTACCCAACCTATATTGCTATTGGATGAAAAAGATAAACTTTCATGGCTGAGTGATGGGTTAAGCGTTGCCCCCGAATGGGATAAACTGCAGCGGCGCGTAGTCAGTGCAGGGCGTAAGTCTGAGCTTTTATTACAGGCAGCGAAATTGACCGCAGATAGTGAGGTCATTGATGCAACTGCTGGTTTTGGTCATGACAGTCTGATACTGGCGAGTACTGGGGCTCAAGTTACCATGCTTGAGCAGCAGCCATTGATGGCGTTATTGTTACTTGTAGAGCAGCTGCGTATGAGTACGCTGCCAAATTGGCAAAAGCTGATGTCACGTTTGCAGATTATTAATACCGATGCGCTCACTTATTTTGCAAGGTTTAATAACTATCTAGAGGCTGATAACGAGCAAGCCATTGATGTGATATATCTTGACCCTATGTTTCCAGAAGACAGTTATCAAGATAGCAAGACGGGGAAAGGCGCGAAAGTCGGTAAGCATATGCAAGCGTTGCATCAATTAGCGCATCCGCCAACGTTAGATGAAGAGCAGCAATTACTACAATCTGCACAAGCCGTTGTCAGTCAAAACGGTCAAAAACAAGGTCGCGTCATCGTTAAGCGTCCACAATTTGCGCCGTTACTTGCTGATCAACAGCCAAGTGAAAGCTGGAATAATGAAGCAGTACGTTTTGACGGTTATTTCGTTTAATAATATCAAATAAGCCAGCTTATAAATTTAGGAGCAGGGAATGTCTGTATTAATCATTTGGGTTATGGGTGCGGCGTTATTGTTAATCAATATTATGCTGCGTACCAGAATCTTGCGCCTTGAAGCACGTCTAAAAGAGTTAAGTAATCCTAAAGAGCAATTGGCATTTTTACGCCAGCAAGCTACACAAAAAGAGAAAGTTGCTGCGATTAAAGCCTTACGCAAGCAATATCCCGAGCTATCACTCATTGAAGCCAATAAGATGTGGCAACAAGTTTAGTGGCATTATTAGTATCAAAAAAAGTATAGTCGATTCAATTTAAAAAGAATACAGTACTGCTGGGATAAATTTTACGAAGCCTCTGGAGTGCGAAGCGCACAGCAAGCGAGAGAAATTTATCCCAGCATAATGCTATTCTTAACATAACTCTTTTATATTGAACTCACTATAGCGTACGCCAAGTTCTATAACTTAAATTACTACGCACCCAAATCATTATTTACTATTTTCTATCCATGATAATTAAAACGCCATGACATTTAACGACAAGCTACAAGCTTATATTCAGCTGACACGTTTTGATAAGCCAGTAGGTATTGAACTGCTACTATGGCCAACATTATGGGGTGTATTATTCGCTGCGATGGGGCAGGCGCAGCAACAAGGCGCAGGCATTACGGCAGGACTACCCAGTTTCAGACTCTTTGTGATTTTTGCCCTTGGAGCGATATTGATGCGGGCAGCAGGCTGTGCGATTAATGATTTTGCCGACCGTAAAGTCGATGGTCACGTAAGCCGTACTAAAGGTCGTCCGTTAGCTGATGGACGTCTGTCTGCTAAAGAGGCAATTGCAGTTTTTTTAGTATTAGTATTATTGAGTGCCAGTCTATTACTGTTTTTACCCATTCAAGTATTCTATTGGTCGTTTGGTGCCGTCATATTGGCGTTTATTTATCCATTTATGAAACGTTATACGCATTTGCCGCAAGTATTTTTGGCGGCGGCTTTCGGCTGGGCGATACCGATGGCATATGTCGCGATACAAGGCGCGCCTGATATCTGGTGTTGGTTGTTATTCCTTGCTTATATGTGTTGGACAGTTGCTTATGATACTCAATATGCAATGGCTGACCGAGAGGATGATATAAAGATAGGGGTTAAATCAACCGCGATATTATTTGGTCGTTATGATGTGATTATCATCTCGTTACTACAGATGTTGTTTTTAGTTATCATGGGCGCAGTCATGTGGCGTTATTTTGCGCCGACCAGTTTAGGTATTACACCAGTCTTTGGCTTGGCGTTAGTCGCGATGATGTTTGCTAAGCAAAATAGTGCGTGTGCCAGTCGTAATGCTTTAGCTTGTTTTAAAGCATTTTTAGCCAATATATGGGTAGGACGTTACGTTTTTGTTCTTATAGCCATCGCTTGTATCTGGACGACTTTTAATGGATAAGCTCAATAAATTTTCGAGACTAAAGGCTAAGAAATCATCTGCGCATAATATGCCTAAGAGTGATTATGAGGCAAGATTGGCTGAACATGGACTAACACGCCAGCAGGTCATCGAGACGGAGCGTAAATTGGCAAAGTTTGCCAACACCATGGATTCGCTCGTACGTGTGCCTTTTACCAAGCAAGGTATGGGCGCAGATGCTGCGCTTTCGACCATTCCGCTGGCAGGAGATTTAGCAGGTCTGGCATTAACAAGTTATGCATTTATATTGGGTCGTCAGCTCGGTGTACCCGCACATAAAATGACGCCCGCTGTCAGATTGGCACTGATTGATATGGTGGTTGGTATCGTACCGGGTATCGGGACGCTGCTTGACATCTTTATTCGTCCTAGTCGTAAGACCTTGGGCATCGTGCATGAGCATCTACAAAACGAGTATGGCATCACCGAAACCATCCATATGGATCGACCGTTTTTGCATCAATCACTTGAAGATAAGCAGCAAAGTCGTTTTGGCGCTTTTTGGCGCAATCCAATAGTTGCTTGGCTGTATCTGCATATTCCTGATATGTTGGGGCTCATTGTCATTGTCATTATCGGTTGGGGTTTGTGGTCATTGATGAGCTGGCTAGTGAGTCTGTTTGGTAAAACTACTGGATTTGGTTAAATAATAGAAAAATAGGTCAGTTAGGCAATAAAAAAGGCAGCAACGATATCAACGTTTGCAGCCTTTTTTATTGCCATTTCCACTAACTTTACGACATATTTTTATACTTATAAAGCTTACTCAGTAATCACTTCTGCATCGGCACTAATGGCATCAAAGCTTGTCATTTTATTATTTTGAATAAAATCTACTGTACCACCGCCAGCATGACTAACTAGCTGAACATTGCCATCGCTTGAGCGATAGGTAGGATTATTACCTTGACCCTCAGGCGCGCTCAAGGTCATTTTAGGTTTGTTCGGTAAGGTGATGATGGCATTAAGCATGCCCGCTGCTGAAGTCTCAAAAACGACTGATAATGATTCGCCCGAGGCACTTCGATATTTAACGTCAGTGATTTGCGCGCCTTTAATGGCTTGCTCTGGATTGGGCACTGGAGCAGGGTCAATGACTGAGGTATCCGTTGTGCCAAGATGATCCTCTAGCTCCGTTAAGTTCACATCTTGTTCTGGATTCACAGCAGACGCGTTGGCATTAATATCATCAGCAACATGGGGTACATTAATGTTGGAAGTCACAGGTGTCGTTTGAACTGCCAGTTCTGTGGCTGTTTCATTAGTGGTCTCAGGCTCTGGTGTTTTTTTGCAGGCAATCAACAGTGATAAGCTTAAAAAAATGGCAGATACAGCCTGAAAATATGGTTTTGATTTTATAAAGGTAGAGGGAAGAGTTTTCATAATAAGACAGCTATCCATTAGTGAGGGTCATAATTAGGCATATAGCTAAGGTACTGAACCTAAATTAATGATTGACGTGTTTTATGCTTATGCGCTTTATGTAGCCGCGCCCGATTGGGCGATAGGCGCGCCAACATAGCGGCAGATAAAGGTGTAAAACAACCTAACATCATATCTGCTAAGGCTTCGGCACATATAGGTGCAATCGCATAACCTTTTGCACCCATTGCTGACATGCTCCATAAACGCTGACTCTGTGCAAGTAATCCGACCAATGGATGATAATCCATCGTTTGAGTACGAATGCCAGCACGCGCATGCCATGTACTGATATCATTTGGCAAGACGCTGCTTAATTCAGGCATATCTTCAATCAACTTGTCATAATTTTGCTGATTTTCTTCATCTCGGACATCGATATTGGTATCACCATCGATAAAGCTTGCACCAAGTAAAAACTGTGGCTGATTTTTGCTAATATGGTTCAGTTCCGCATCACCACTCTGTCCAATAAATGGCGCACAGTAGCCACTGTATTTGAGCGGCAATTTAGGCAATTGAGTCAGTTGCTGCGCAGTTGGCGTAAACCAAGACAGTTGCCCGCGAATCGTACGGCACTTAACGATACGTTTATCCAATTGATGGCTTTCATAAGCCGCGCAAATCACAACATGGTCAGCTGTGATAGTCAAAGAGGCTTGGCTCGCATTTTTATCCTCTTTAGAACCTATCAAAATGATACTGTTCTCGGTTTCCTTAATATTAATAATATTGAGCTGCTGATAGGTGATATTGGGGTGCGCAAGAATAACAGTTTTCAAGGCTTGTGGATTGACCAAACCGGACTGTGGCAGATACAAGTTATGAGCTAAGTCTTTATCTTTTAAACCAATGATATCTTGTGCTTTTTCGGGGCTAACAGTGGTTGCCATAGCATCTGGATAATCTGAAATCTGCTCCGTACCAATATTAGTTTTCACCAATAAGTCTAATGTGCCGGTCTGCTCAAGTATCAGCGGCGATTTTTGGATAGCGGCCTGCTGATTAAAGTATCGATATAATCGACCACTGTATAAATAGCCAATAGAATGCAGATGCTCATAAACATGATGAATAGGCGTCATATTCGGGGCAAGTAAGGCGCGCGGATTACCAGATGCACCAGCCAGCGGTGCGTCTTTATCGAGCACTGTCACGCTTATACCACGATTGGCAAGTGACCATGCAGTCAGTAGTCCTGCCACACCAGCACCGATAACGACTGCATTATTAGGATAGTTGGACAAAGGCACCTTATTAGATAAGGTTGAAATAGGCTTATCTAAAGATGACATCTCGCTCATAACGGCCGTGAGCATCTCACGCTTAGACCCAAGCACTTTGCTCTTTTTAATGACAAAACCCTGCGACTGTAATCCACGTTTGATGATACCTGCAAAGCTATAGGTAGCAGCAGTCGTGCCAGCACGTGATAAGCGTTGCATGTGGCTAAAGATACGCTCTGTCCATAAGATCTCATTGCAAGAAGGCGCAAACCCATCTAGAAACCAGGCATTGATGTACGGACGCTGAGTAGCTACTGTACTATCTAAACTTGCTAAGCTATCACTAGCATCACCTAGCCAAATATCAAGGGTTAAATTATCATCAATAAAATCTAGCCGATGACAACCAGCGATAAGAGGAGGATAACTGGTTAAAAGTTGCTCAATCAACAGTGCCAGTTCAGGTGTACGTTGTCCCAGTGGGGCAAGTATCTTTGCTAAGTCATTAAAGGGGACGGGATGTTTTTCGGTAGTAATAAAGTGCAAACGGGCGCTTGCTAAGTGCGGATGTGTTAATCGAAGCTGTCGCCACAACTGCCAAGTCGCGAGTAAATTAAGTCCTGTACCAAAACCTAGTTCGTAGATCGTAAAGCATTGCTTAGGAATAAGGTTTGCCAATCGCGTGGGCAGCTGATTATGTGCCAAAAACACATGGTGAGATTCTGCTAAACCATCTGCTTGCGAAAAATAGGCATCGCCAAACTCACCTGATACTGGCACTTCATTACCAGCGTCATCAGTTTGCCACTCAATGTTGGCTGGAGAGATAACATGTGCCGGTGTCGTGCTTTTGGTTGTATTAATAGCCATAGAAGCTGGTTTGGGCATAATTATTTATCAACCCCACAGTGGTCAAGCAAGTAGGAAGTGGCGCATCAAATCGGTAGACATCAATCCAATAGATGATTTCAATCGATAAAAATGCAACTACCAGCGTTCACGGCGAACAAATACCAGCCATGAGATGAAAATACCGACCAATAGGCTAAGCAAAACAGTAAGTGCACCATATAAAAATAATTGACCTTGACTTTCATAAACCAAGACGTTTGCTTGCGTCTGCAAATCATTGACTTGGCGTTGCAGCTGGGCATTACGGCTTAGTAATTCTTGGTTGGCAGCCGATAAAGCTTTATTTGATGGTTGCAGCTGTGCCGCCAAGGTATCGTTAATATCGGTAGCAGGCTTTGCTGCGGTAGCCATTTCTATGACCGGAGCAGTTGTTTGAAGGTCGCTCGATTGAGGAGCGTTGTTAGCTGCAATCAGTGCTGGCACAATCCCTGCTGCGGGCTCGGTTTGAGTAGTCAGTGTTGGCGCTGCATGTACTGATATTGACAGGGAAGTAATGGATACTATGCCCGCAAAAACAGTACTTGCAAGACCAGTTTTACATCTTTTTAATGAGAGTAACCGCTGAATCACGATGATGCTACCTCATTTGTTGTGCTGACATTCACTGCTGGTAACGCTTGAATAAATGGCTTGATGTCGACATGACTGTAAACACCGTCACGCAAATACGGCTCAGTGCTTGCCCATTTTTGAGCCGCCTCAAGCGAGTCAAAATCCGCGATAATCAGGCTGCCTGACATCTCGCTTTTCCCGTGCTCGATAGGGGTTGGACCGGCGATAATCAAGCGCTGCTCACGATTCAATACTTGTAAGCGCTCAACGTGCTCTGGGCGTGTCAGCTGACGTTGCGCGCTACTGCCTGCTACGTCATGACCGATAATGGCGAATAAAGACATGTTGCTTCCCCAATTAATAATAAAAATAGAGCGTTAGAATCAATAACTATCATGCGTCATTTTGTCTTATCAGACTTTGTAAAGCATGATAGTTATCATTGGCATTCAGAGATAAAAAAATATCTACTATTAAGTTATCAGCTGCTATTTAACTTTTTATTTAGCAGACTTATCCGTCAATGCAGGGTTTAGATGCTTTTTCAATAACAAAAACTGAGCAACTACGAATACCAGCATCAGCGGAATCCAGCCATAAGTTTTAAAGTTAATCCAAGCTTCATCTGACATGGTAAATGCCGTGATATAATGTAGGACAGCCATCATCGCAAAAAACAATGCCCAAGCAATGGTCAGTTTTTTCCAACCACTCATCGTGAGCGAAAAAACATCTTTCATTGCCAATTGCATCAAAGGTTTATTGATTGCGGCACTGACCAACAGCGTTAGCGCAAAAATACCGTTAATAATCGGTGATTTCCAGCGCAAGTAAATATCGTCACGCAACAGCAGGGTACCACCGCAAAAAACGATAGTTAACAATAAGACGACCCATTGCTGTTTGTCGAACTTGCCCTTTTGACGCACAAAGTGAATCGCATAGACGATGATAGTAGCAACGAGCAATGCGCCAGCTGCTGCCAAAATACCATTGTAACGAGCAGCAATAAAAAACGCGATCAAAGGAATGAAGTCTAATAAGGCTTTCATAGCAAATAAAATGTCCAACTAAAACGTATGCGCTAGTTTACACGTCTACTGCGTCAAAAAAAAGCAATCAACACTATAATCCTCTGATATGAGCTGCTTTGACAATTTTAACCTTATTTTACTCAAGAATATTCAAAACTCTAAGGCTTGCTTTATGAAAATCGATTTACATTGTCATAGTACCTGCTCTGATGGCACTTATGCGCCGGCAGAAGTGGTACAGCGCGCCCATACGGCTGGCATTAATGTATTGGCCTTAACCGATCATGATACCTTGCTAGGTATCGATGAGGCACGCGCCGCGGCGGAAGCTTGCAATATACAACTAATCAATGGCGTAGAAATCAGCTGTGAGCATACTTTGAGCGGCGGCTACGGTAAAAATAAATCTACCAATAAAATTATTCATGTACTTGGTCTTGATTTTACCGACCGCGAGAAAATGCACGCCACCCTACAACAGTTGCAAGACAGCCGCGCGACTCGTGGTCAACGTATTACAGAAAAACTCAGTAAGCTGCTTGGTATCGATTATGATGAGCTGTGGCAAGCTGTTCTTGCTAAAGCTAGTGGCAACCCGCAAGCAGTTGGGCGCGCCCATATCGGACAAGTGTTATTTGAACGTGGTGAAGTAAAGACGGTACAAAAAGCCTTTGATAAGTATTTGGCAGACAATAAACCTGCTTATGTGGCGATCGAGGCGCTGACAATGCAGCGCGGCATTGAGCTGATACAGGAATGTGGTGGCAAAGCGGTGTTGGCACATCCAACGAGGTATCAGCTGTCAGCGACGCGCGTCCGTAAGCTTATCGAAGAATTTGCGCAGCTTGGTGGTGATGCTTGTGAGTTACCTGCCAATAGCGAGCCTGTCAGTACGCGTAAAATGGTTGACCGTAGTATTGCTGAGCACAAGCTTGCTGCATCGATAGGTAGTGACTTTCATGGGAGCAATATGCCATGGCGACGCTTGGGCGATGTCCCCAACATGCATCCCGAACAGCAAGGTATCTGGCAATCTTTTGCGGCTTTATCTTAAATAGAAAACAGCTGCACTTATTGACCGATGAATCAATTAAACGGATTGATAAATAGATCAAAAATTGCCACACTCAATGATAAGTTCAGATTTAGTATCAATCATGACACCGGATGGATTGCTCTGGTTTTAACTCAATCACTTTCATTGTTTTCGGTAGCCCATTATGGCTTTTTCGATATCTCATCTAGGCTATAGAAAACTCTCGCGAGTCATTTTTGAGTGGCAGGCTGCTGATAGAGCGTTGCTGCTAGCATTGTTTGTGTTGATGGAAATTACCTTACATTGGATCTGGTGCTTGTATGTTTGGTCTCGTAGAGAGACCTATGGCTCCTATGTTGACATGGCGCTGTTGTATCCTTTATGGATTGGCATTACGCTGCTCGGACTCTTCTTTTTATGGATGATCAGTCGCTCATCGCCTATCAAAACCGGTCACGGCTCGCTACATACGTGGCAAGCGGTATTAACCACGCTTTATAGTACTTATATTGCGGTGGTTATTTTGGTAATGGGGCATAGCAGCTTGGTGGCTGGGGTGTCGCTGGTGGGCGGGGCGATGCTGGGTATGATGCTTATACGGCGACGTTATGTATGGAAGGCTTTTTTGGCTCATAGTATGCTGATTTTTTCGGCTACATTAATTCCCTATTTCGGCTTTACGATTCCTAACCTACAACAAATGACAGCGACCTCTTTTCCCTTGGATAGCTATAACTATTTGACCTATAGCGAGACCACGGCTATCGAAAATGCCATCTCTGCGTCCATATTTCAAAATGGGACACTTAGCTGGGATACGTTTAATCAACTGCGTTTTTCTTCCGCGTTTTTTTGGCGCAGCACGCATATTTATATGTCGCTGCCAAAAGCGATTTTTATCATCTATATGTTTCGTACGCTGTTGTTGATATTGGATAACAGTAAAGCTGAGATTATGCAATATGCCAATCATGACGAATTGACTCAGCTGAAAAGTCGCCGTTATGGCTTAACGCAAATGCAGCAGGCGCTTTTGGCAATGGGAGATCAGCAGGATTTCAGTATTATATTATTAGACTTAGATTGGTTCAAAAACATTAATGACAATTATGGTCATGATGTTGGCGATCAAGTATTGTCTGAGGTTGCACAAACCTTATTGAATTCATTGACAGAAGAGGCGATTGTGAGTCGGTATGGTGGAGAAGAGTTTTTAATCGTGCTCCCAGATACCTCGCATGATAGCGTCATGACGATTGCTAAACAGCTGCGACGAGATATTGCTGAGCAAGTCATCAGTGGCGACAACCATACAGATTTTAATGTTACGGCAAGTTTAGGGGTTTATACCTTGACGCATGCTGAGCGTATTCATATTCAAAGTGAATATAGGGCTGATGAGGCAAAAGAGAATGTACAGTCGCCAAATAATTCAAAAAAAGATCGTTCATCTGTTAAAGGGTTGCAAAAAAGTAGCCCAATACAAAACAGCTCGCAACGAAGAATTGCTCACAGAAGAAAACGAGTCGCCACAGAAATCGCGAAGGCGCAATTACCCATCGACATTTGCCAGCGCTTGATTTGTATCGCTGATAAAGCACTATACGAAGCCAAGGATCGCGGACGTAATCAAGTCGTTAGTGCCAACGAAGTACTAGCAGCAGAAAATAGCACGGTTATCTCATTTTATACCGCTAGCAAATAAATCAGTACTTTAACCTTTTAGGTCCTTAACCGGTTATGACATAGATAATATCTAGGTATTTAATGCTTGTACCAAACTTGCTAATACGCTGGTCGCAAAGCTACCGGTCGTCAAAGTAAAGTTTAAGATCATTATCTGACCACCTTCTGTATCCTGCCATTCCCAACTTAATGCTTCAATAGGTAATCGCAGTGCTCGCCTTTGCGCCTTGATATCACGCTGCTCTAGACCTGTGGCTAGCTGTGTTAACAATGGACTATGCGCTACGATATCAGTTTCCATGGCTGCCGCTTTGCCGCTGACCTTCTCATTACCTGTGCCCCACAGCACGGCGGTCGGATGGATATCGCCTGATTCAAGACGGGCTCGTAAGGTATCGTCTATCTCGTCGCTTGCGAATATCGAGCCTGAGCCATCTAGATTAAATACTTCGCCTGCAAGTCCGTGGTTCCAACTGCCATCACGGACACGTGCTGCCAATATCTCATTAAATATCAAACTGCGTGCCGCCGACAGCTCCATGGTATTTTGCTCACGAGGCACGCGTTTACGTTTGCCTTTATTAGACGGCGGACAGGCCTCAGGTACAGGACGCGCAAACAATGACAATGCCTCTCTAATATTGTTGCCACTGCGACCAAAGCGCTGCGGCCCAAAATAATTGGGCACGCCACTTTGACTAATAATCATTAAGTGCTGCTCGACGGCTTGCTTGGCAGACAATAGCTGTTCAGATGATGGTGTATCAAAGCCTACAAATTCAATATCACGCAAGGTAATAATAAATTGATTGGCGCGGTGCGTGCCGCGATTGAGCTTTTTATTGTGCCACTGCTGCTCAAGGATAGTGATTGACTCATTAGCACCGATATCTACGGGCGCAAACTCAGAGTCTGGTAATTGCTTCTTTGGTATGCGCAAGCTAAACCACTGCGTTGTTAGCGCATGACGGTCTTTAAGCCCTGAGAAACCGACATCCCGTAAGGGAATATCCGCCCATTCGGACAACAGTTTTGCAAGATAAGCAGTATTTATCCCAGACTTTTGGATATGTAACCACAAATGCTCACCTTCACCGGTGAACTCTAATGGTAGTAATTCATTGACAATAAAATCTGTGTTATGAGCTTTATAAGTGACTTGTTTTAACGGCTGCTGCCTAGGCTGCGGTAAATTGGCAGTATCAGTAGCAGCGGTAATATCATGGTCTTGAACAGTCATAAGATAGTCTTTTACGTTTTATAGAACATTAATAGGAATTAAAAAAGCAGTCATTACGTTTTGCAACGTGGTCAATATACAAAAGAACAGCATAAGTGAAGGAGGCTTGCTACTATCGATAAGTCTCGACACGCTTTAAACAGGAACCATTATAACCGTTAAGGATGACTTATGAGTAAGGCAGCTACTATAAATACAGTCACTATAAACAAAGCTGATATTGTCAGCGGCGGCATGAAATCGTACAAGCAAGATGACGATAGTATCATTTTAATTACCCGTGACGACAGCACGTTTCGTGCTTTTGATGGCAAATGTCCGCATGCTGGAGCAGATTTGGGTACAGGTTTGCGTTGTGGTAATCGCGTTATTTGTCCTTGGCATCATGCAACTTTTGATAGCAGCGACGGCGCATTACTGGAGCCAATCGCGACAACAGGCTTGACTCAATATCAAATCATAGATAATGGCGACAGCCTAACGGTTGATACCTCAGCCAAGATAGATAAGCAGGTTGAAAATGATAAGCTGACTGATACTCATACTATTATCGTTGGCGGCGGCGGTGCAGGTTTTATGACTGCCCATCAGTTGCGCAATACTGGCTACGGCGGCAAGATTACCTTGGTGAGTGCCGAGGACAAAGCCCCTTATAATCGTCCTTTATTATCCAAGGCTTTTTTGGCCAGTAATATGCCAGAAGAAAAGCTATTACTGGGCGGTACAGATTGGGCGAGTAAACATGATATTGAACTGCGCTTAAACCAAACGGTCAGTGAAGTGTTGCTCAATGAGCGTAGCATTGTAATGACAGATGAAAAGGGTGATAGCAACAAGCTAACAGCGGAATTTTTAGTTGTGGCAACTGGCGCTGAGCCCAAGATTCCACCTATTAAAGGGGCAACGCTTGATGGTGTCTATACCTTGCGTAGTATGGATGATGCCAAATTAATCAAAGCCGCCAGTCATGATCAGCGTGTAGTCATCGTCGGTACGGGCTTTATCGGTATGGAAGTTGCGTCAGCATTGGCGCAATCGGGTACTACTGCTTCTATTACTGTTATCGGTCAAGACCATCGCGTGATGGGCAATATCGTCTCCGAAACGGTTAGCAATGCGCTGATTAAATTGCACAAAGAAAATGGTGTTGAGTTCGTGTTTGATGCCAGTGTCTCTGAAATCACTGCAGCGAAAAATACTACTGACAATAACGAAGATAACTTCTCACAAGTGTCTGGCGTCAAATTAGCCAATGGTGAGCAAATCGATGCTGATATCGTCATTTTAGGAACAGGTGTCGCACCGCGTATCGAGTTATTACAGAATACAAATCATCCAGATGGCGTACAAGTCGATGAGCATTTACAACTGCGCGATGACGTCTATGCGTTGGGGGATATTGCCAAAGCGCCCAGTCAACTGGGGCGTATGCGTATTGAGCACTGGCGGGTTGCATTGCAACATGGCATGGTGACGGCAGCCGCGATATTAAAGGACGATAACGTCAAATCGCTTCAGGAGCGTATCCCTTTCTTTTGGACGATGCAATATGGCAAAAGTTTGCGTTATAGTGGACATGCTGCGACGCCAGATCATGGCATTCTAATGGGTTCAGCAGATAGTTTTAACTATATAGAATACTACTTCGATGACGAGGATGAAAACACGCGTGCCAGTGCAGCAAGCTCGCTTGGACGTGATAAAGAGCTGGTAGCATTCTCTGAGTTATTACGCCAAGGTCATGCACCAACGCGGGCACAGATTAACGCAGGGTTTGATATCATCGAGCAAGCGCAGGCGTTATCGCGCTAGTAATGAAAACGGATAAATATTACTATTAAAGCTGAGCTATTTATTTAGGTCAGCTTTTTAATCTAGGATAGATATCACATAAAAATCTCACGTATTTTATCAATACATGAGGCAGATAGAAATTTTCTTGCGTGCTGTGCCTCCGCAGACAGAGGCGGCAAAAATTTCTATCAGCTTCTTTATGAGCTTTTTGTAATGAACTGAATATACGGATAATAAAAGGACAAAATAATATGAATGAAAACCAAACTAATAACGACAATATTAATAACGACAATGCCAATAAAGACAGCGTTTTCTTACGTCAAGCAGAAGCTAGTGATATCGACGCACTTGAGCAGCTATTGAATCGTTGTTATCGGCAGACAGAAGGCTGGACCAACGAAGCAGACTTAATCGGTGGTATTCGTATCACTCAAGATGAGCTGGCTAGTACCATCGCCAATCCAAAACATTATCTTTTCGTTTATCCAAAAACCATAACAGGTGAGCGTGATGGAGAAGAAACGGGTGAGCTGTTAGGATGTATCGGAGTAGATATGCAAGTTAATGCTGCTGGTGATAAAAAAGCCTATATCGGCATGTTTGCCGTCCATCCTGAGCTACAAGGGCAGGGCGTTGGTAATGTGATTTTGCAAGCAGCTGAGACATTTGCAGGTCGTCATCTACAACCAGGTGAGCAAGCTTCTGATAAAAAACAGGCTCGTTTGACCATGTCTATTTTAAGCCATCGTCCTGAGCTATTGTCTTATTATCAGCGCCGCGGTTATCAGCTAAATGGCAATAAAATGCCGTTTCCAAATGATGGTAATAATGGCGAGCCAAAGCGTCAGGATTTGGAATTATTAGAATTAGAAAAACCAGTCAGTTAAAAAATATGTAAAGGCTAATATTATCGACCCCAAAAGTATTTGAAAGTCATAAACAGTCCTATACTCAGCAGTAAAAATGCCACCACAATTAAGCGCTTAAACCAGTTAAATGCTGGTAAGCGTGTGGCATTGTCATTAGAGGTGATATAGGCAAATAAAAATATCAAACTGACAACCAAGGTTAAAATGCCAAGCCCAATCGGTAATATAAAAAAATACGCCTGCCACATGAGTATCTCGCAACCATCATTATTAAGCACATCATAGCAGCATCCCGATTGTACTGTCTGACTTATCCGCACCTTAAATTTTATAAACATATCAGGACGACGACGTGAGAAATTTCAAAAAATCGGTATTCATTATGGTATTCACGCCGTTTTTTACCGCGTGTTCTAATGCGCCTCCTGAAAATACGGTTGAAGGGCTGATCGAAGCGCAATATGAGCAAACTACCAAGATAGTAGAGGACGCAAAGGCTAACGCAGGCAATGATAAGATGGCAAAAGCCATGAGCGGCATGATGGAGACCATGATGCCAAAGCTTGAGCGCATTGAGAATATCGACTGCGATGCCATTGATGGTGAAAATGCCTATCTCTGTAGCGCTGATGTCACCCAAACGATAGCGGGTAATAGCCAAACCAACAAGACGGGATTTAAAGTTTATCTAGTCAATGATAAGTGGGTATTGGGTAATTAGAGGCTTTGATACTTTTTAATAAATAAGGGCTAATAAATAAGCACTTCTATTGGTTGCTGATAATAAAAAGGATACCCAAACGGTATCCTTTTTATATAATAGATAAGACTATTACTAATATTACCTAGTCCATTGCTAACGCATCGTCACAAACTCTTCTGAGCCAGTTGGATGAATGGCAACGGTATTATCAAAGTCAGCTTTGGTTGCGCCCATTTTGATCGCTACCGCAAAGCCTTGAATCATCTCATCCACGCCAAAGCCGATACCGTGCAAGCCAATGACTTTTTCTTCCTCGCCTAAACATATCAGCTTCATCGTAGACTTTTGGCGATGCTGAGTCACCGCACTATACATATCCGTAAAGGTGGAGGTATAGCATTTGATATTGTCTTTACCAAATTGATTTACGGCATCGATTTCAGACAAACCAATGGTGCCAATAGGAGGGTGGGTAAAGATAACTGTCGGTATCAGCTCATAGTTTAGATGCTCATCAGGTTTGTTATTAAATAAGCGCTCTGACAAGCGACGACCTGCTGCGATAGCCACTGGTGTCAAATCAACACTGTTTTCGATAATATCGCCTACCGCATAGATACCGTCGACATTAGTGTTTTGGAACTTATCGACTTTAATTTTGCCGCTATCGGTAGTCGCAACGCCCGTCACTTGTAAATTAATACCGTCAGTAGAAGGCGCGCGACCGATCGCCCAAATCAAGCAGTCTACGGTATCAAGAGCACCATCTGTGGTACACAAAGTCAGGCTACCATCGTCATTTTTAACAACTTCGGTGAGCGTGGTATTAGTATGCAATTGAATGCCGTCTTGCTCCATCTCTATCAGCAAAGTCTCCACAATGGTGTGATCAAACGAGCGCAGCGGCGAGTGCTGACGGACATACAAGTGTACCTCAGCGCCGAGACTATTCATCACACCAGCGATCTCAACGGCGATATATCCCGCTCCAACGATAGCGACCCGTTTTGGCAAATGATTCAAGGCAAAAAAACCATCAGAATCGATGCCATGTTTTGCGCCTTTGATATTTGGCTTGATAGGATGACCGCCTGTAGCAATCAACATATGGTCAGCGGTAATAAGCTCGCCATTCACTTCTACGGTATGATTATCAACAAATTTGGCAAAGCCTTTTATCACTTCAACACCGTTTTTTGCCAAGTTATTGTCATAAGCGCGATGAATGTTTTGAATATATTGTTGACGGCTCTGTACCAGTTTTTGAAAGTCAAAGCCTTTTAGCTCAACGTCAAAGCCATAATCTGGCGCATACTTATGAATGGCTCCAGCAACTTGTGCGCCATACCACATCACTTTTTTGGGTACGCAGCCCAAGTTCACGCAGGTGCCGCCCAATTGGTTGGCTTCGATAATGGCGCATTTTTTACCATAGCTTGCTGCGCGGTTGATTGAGGCAATACCGCCGCTACCGCCACCAATGGCGATATAGTCATAGTGTTTGGTCATATTGAGTCTCTTTATTAAGGGGTTATTAATGTAATTTGGCACGTTAATTGAAAACAGTGCCTAGCTAAAAACAGTCCACCATCTATACGATGGGACGACGTCTATAGAATAATAGTCCAGGAATGGACAAGCCCAGCACCAATCCTGAAGTTACAAATAACGCTTCAAACAAATACACCATCATTTGGCTAAATAACTCGTCGGAAAAGCCAAAATAGCCAATCTGTACCATACTGACCATTGCTTTATAAGCAGCGATACCTGGCATCATACAGATGACACTTGGCGAAATTAATGCTTTGGGCGGTAGGGTGTACTTTTTAGAAAAATACACCCCCAAAAAGCTGGCAAGCATCGCCCCAAAAAAGCTGGCAACCACGATATGTACATGTTCATAAACGAGAGCCGTCTTTAGCCCGAATCCAAACGCGGTCATCAGCAAACAAGGCAAAATATAACGTTTGGGAACGCTAAACATCAGCGTCCAACCAAGGGTGATGATACACGACAGCACCACGGTTTCAATGAACCACATGTCAAAACCCCCAGTGCTGTATGCGAAGTAAGCCCAGCGCCATTACGATACCAACGCACGCGGACAAAGTCAGCATATAGGTAAAAACGGCACGTCCAATCCCAATATTGACATAGCCTTTTAGGATATCTGAGAAAGAATTGATTAACGGGAAGCTTGGCACCAGTAAGAGCACGCTTGAGGCAACGGCAATATCGGCATTATTACCAATATCAAAGTAATAGGTAGTCGACCCAATTAAAGAGGCAATAAAAGCGGTCACGATGACCGCTATAAAGGGATTAAAATGGTGCTTGGACAGGTAGATACGAGTGAGCATCGCCACCATACCCGCGATAAAGGTTACGGCGGTAATTGACCAACTGCCGCCGTTTAGATAAGCAAATGCAGCACAAGATGCGCCAACAAACACAGCCACTAGCCACGTCGGGTAAACGGTCTTATCTAATTCATCAAAGGCAAGGGTGGCGCGTTCAGTCAGCGCAGGCTTCAGTTTGTCATTATCATTATCTGTGGCGGCTTCGGTTTTATTGACAATTTGCTGGATTTGTACCAATAAATTGACATTAATGCTCTGATTGATTGTATCTCTGGTGGTGGTGATACAGCGCTCATCGCAGATAGTGGTCAAGGTAATGGCATTAAAATTCAGCGAACATTCTACACTGTTCATGCCCAAGGCAAGCCCTAAGCGTTTGGATAAGTCCACCACCACGGCAGACTCAGCACCATATTGCATAAGGAGTAGTCCGCAGCGCACGCATAGTCGAGTAATGTGCTGTTGCTGTACGTAGCTGATAGAGGTCATTGATTAGATACGCATATTGGCTATTATGATTTTTATGAATGCTATAACTATAAATAGTGTGAGCGGTTATAGGCTATCGATACGGCAAGGTAACGATAGCATAACTTGCCGTGCTTATTTGCTACTATTATAAAGCGTAAACCACTGTCGCAAGGAGAATAAAATGCATATCGCTATCTTAACCCTGACTTTTGCGCTACCCGGCTGTAGCTCGTTAAAAGAAAAACGCCAACGCATGGGCGGATTGCATGCGCGCTTTGGCAGTACGCCAAGCGTCGCGGTATGTGAGAGCGGCGAGCGTGATCGGCATGATGCCAGCGAGTGGACGTTTGTGATAGTCGGGCTGTCTAAACGTGAGGTTGAGTCGCAATGCAGTCAAATTGAGGAGAAGCTAGAGCGGACAGTAGATGCAAGAGTGATGAATGTTGAGAGGGAGTTTGTTTAGTTAGAGCTCTTTTATTACTGGGAGCCAATCCCGCTTTCCGCTCATATCTTGGTTGCCCACTAGAGCAGTGACTAATAGCCAGTAGCGTGCCTGTTGCCTCGATACCACTCCTAGCTAAGTCACCGCTATCTAGTGGTCAACCAAGGATAACCGCTACAATCGGGGCTAAACAGCGCCTCAAGGCGACTATTTATAATTAAACACGATAATGTTTAACAAGACAGCGTCACACTTACTGGACATCGATATTCTTCACATCATTGATTAGCTGAATAATATCATCAGCTGTTTCGGCCACCCACTCTTCGCGACTCTTCTCATTGATAATATCGAAAAAATTATCGTTGGGGTTTTTGAAATTGACTGGGCGTTGCGGGTAAAGTTGCCCACCTAAATTTTTCGTTTTATCAGGATATTTCCAGTTCCCACGCAATGCTTCAACCCTTATTTTAAAGTTTTTCATACTGATCGGACACTTTGGCAGACGTGCATCCTCTTCATTTGTTAGCGTAATGCTGTAATATAAACGGTGATTTAACTCAATATAACAATAAACTCCTACGTTATCTTTTTCGGTTATTCTATAGCAAAGTCCGTACGTCTTAGCTTTGCCTTTCGTACCACCACCTGAGAAGTACTGCTTTACTGCTTTTTCTTGGCTATAAGGTAAAAGCTGATTATCACAAAAAGTAAACTCTATATTTTTCTCGCTAAAATAAGCCAATAAACTATTCCAGATCTCATTCTGAATATGCTGTTGAAACGTTTCAAAGTTCTGGCTAAGGTTGTGAGCTGTTTTAAAGTTATTGTCATTTGCCAGAAAGTCTACATACTCTTGTTTCATTTTTGCATTCCTTGTTTGACCTGTAATTCTAGCAACGGTATTGATGTACTGCTCAATAGTCTGTTCTATATGCGGATAATCTACTACCTTTGCCTTACAGAGTTTTAAAAAGTTAAAAACATCTTCTTTATAGCTAATCACGCCATAGTCTTCATTACTAATATCTCCCTGTCCATAGGGCGACACATCATCCCCAAAACGATTTAAATATACTATGTAAATATTTTTATAGTCATAGCCCAATTCTTGGCAAGCTTTATAATATTTAGCCAGTTGACCTTTTTGATCAAAAGCATAAATCTTGTTTTCGATAACAATAACGTTGTTTTTGTTTTTGAGAATGATATCCGCTCTACCATGATCTGAATTACGAAAACTATATTCAATTTCACAACTGTAGTCATCTTTAGGGCTTAATTTTTCTCGATTCCATTCTTGTGTTGCTATGGCATTATTTAATACGGTTTCAATGAATAATTGTTGAAAGTCTGCTATTTTATGACTAGCATTTCTATTGAGTAATTCGGCAAGGAAACGAGAGTGCAAACCAACTTCTTCGCCTGTCTTACGCAAGATTGTAAATATATTAAAATCTTGTTTTGTATCATTGTGATTCTTTAGAGAGGCTTGTTCCTTATTCTGTAAATTTGAAAAATTTTGTTTAAAATTATTGTTGAGCATAACCATTTTCCTAGTGATTTTAATTTAAATTCTCAAATTAAGTTTATCAAACTAACACATATATCCATACTTTCCAAAACATGAAAAGAGTTCGTTACTATGAGCAGTACTTCTAAATATACAATGAGTGATATTCCTACTTACAAAGAACCTGAAGGATTTATGCTCGTCACAACAGGTCAAATAACTAAGAAGGTAGCGCAAAATATTGGTAAAGATAGGTTCAATAAAGCCTCTAATAGATATTTAAAACTCGGTATCCATGATTCAGATTTTAAAATAGTTAGTTTAGATGATTTAAAGAATATGACCGAAGTCGATAGAGATCAGCAACTCAAAAGTCAGAAAGTCATAGTTTTTTTAGTTGAAAAGGAGGCTGGCTTTGATGGTTTACGTGTCTTTCAAGAAGAAATAGCTACTATATCAGCACTGACTTTTGCAGTCTTTCCTTCAACCATAGATGAAATAAGTAGTTTCAAGACCAAACCCGAAAATGCTTTAACAGATAAGGTGAGCACACTGTCATCTATTCCTACTTTTGCTATACCTTTCATCACATCACAAGCAAAAAATGATTTTGTAAACGATATGAGCATTGAGAGTTATAACTTTTATTATTCCTTTATAGATTCAATTGTAACTACAGTTTGTAGCGTTTATAGGCAGGATGACTCTATGATTGGCTATGACTTTAATGATTGGAAACATGTATTCAGCGGCAATAGACTACTAAATATACTTCCAACAATTTATGCAAGCGAAGATAACAAAGCTAATTTCAAGAGTAATTATTTAGAAGGGTTAAATAAAGCTGGAATTAATCTGACTGACATCAAAGATATAATCTGTGTAATGAGTGCTAGTAGACCCCCTAGCTTAGAACAAACATGTGAAGTAACCGAGGCTGTAGAGGATGACTTTGCTATTTTTTGTACGACAACTATGAAGCTTACTCAAGATTTAGCTATTTTTGAAGACCCAAGCATAATAAGTGTCAATGTCGTAGTAAGTAGGCATTGTGAAGATGGATAATTAGCAGTATAGAGTAGATTAAGTACGACAACCAAGTTTCAGACAACAAAAAAGGCCACTCCGTAAAGAGTAGCCTTTTATTAATAATTTGTCCCGTCCTGAAATAAGTTTACGAAAAAGGAGCTTATTCATGGACAAGTTAGACACTGTAAAGGTTAAGCGCAC
>NZ_CAJHBE010000021.1:0-63635 GCF_904846555.1 Psychrobacter sp. DD43 | reverse complement strand
CTGCTTAATACAAAAAAGCCAGATACTCAGGGTATCTGGCTTAGCAAAAACTATCAATCTATTTTAGGACGAGACAGACAATTTTATTAAAAAATAACCCATCGAAAAAACTATTGCTTAGGTGGATTATCTTTTAACCATAATTGATTGACGATTTTTAATTCACGTAGCTCTTCTGCCATAATCGATTCACTAATACCTGGATATTTAATCCTTGCATAGCTATATAACACAATACCTAAGACGGTCCAGCCAAAGAAAATCCACCACTCAACAGCAGTCAGTGCTGATGGCATACCTGGCATATATAGCATCAATAAACCAAAGCTAAGCGCAATCGTTATCATACCGACAAGCTTACCTGCTGGTATCTTAAAGGGACGTACCATATCAGGCTCGCGGTAGCGTAGTACCAAGAATGAAATAGCAACACAGGTATAGGCAATGACGATACCAAAACCACCAGCATCAACGATCCAAACCAACATCTTGCGACCAAATAAAGGTGCTAGCGTTGCTAAACCACCAATGAGGAGAATCGCATTCGAAGGTGTATTGTATTTTGGATGTAACTTACCTAAAAAAGCTGGCAACATGCGCGCTTTTGACATCGCATAAAGTAGACGACTACCACCAATTAAGAACGCATTCCAGCTTGATAAAATACCCAGTACACCGCCGATAACCAGTAAAATACCTGCCCATTTGCCTTGCCAAGCATTGGTCATGGCATCAGCTGTGGCTAAGGTTGAGCTTTCTGCTTGTACCAGTGGCAACGTCGTACCCACGCTCCAAGCGATACCCACATACCACATCACCGCAACGACGATAGAGAGAATCAAAAACTTACCGATATTAGGACGAGTTAAATCAATCTCTTCTGCCGCTTGTGGAATAACGTCAAAACCCACAAACATAAAGGGCACCATGACAATGACGGCCATCATGCCACCGACACCACCAATGAAGGCTGGCGATTGTATTGCTGTAGAGGTTTCAGGATTATAAAGCACTGCACCAATAAATAGTAAGGTTCCGACGAATAAAATACCTAGTACTGCAGTTTTTTGGAACCATGCACTGACTTCCATACCGCGTATATTTAGCCACGTTACAATGACGGAGCCCAGCATCCCAACCCCTACCCATGTGGCATAAACATCCCAGCCAGCAATGGTCCAGAGATAACCTTGATTATAATTAGGAATAAAATATTCTACAACTGTAGGCAAAGCGACCGCCTCAAACGCGACCACAGAGAAATAACCAAATAGGATACTCCATGAACAGATAAAGGAGACATTTACTCCCAGCGCGCGATGGGTATAAGTATGCTCACCACCAGTGATAGGCATCGATGCCGCAAGCTCAGCATAAGTCACACCAATCAGTATCACTGCCAGCCCACCTATGAAGAACGCTAACATCGCACCCCAAGTACCAGCAGATAAAATCCAACCACCCGCCAAGACGACCCAGCCCCAACCGACCATTGCACCAAATGCTAAGGCGATAACATCTAGTGTCCCTAACGATTTTTTTAATTCAGACATAACTTGCTCCTTGTCCGTGCTTCATCCGTGTGAATCTTTTTTCATTACACTTAGAGTGACACTATTTTGTATTTAACAGGGCATTGCCCCTCATGTTTATCTTTCCATACTTCTCAGCCGAGAAGCTCGATAGTATTTTTAATATCTCGATAGCGGAGACAATAACGGCGTCTTGACTTGCAAGGCGCCGTTGTACCAACACTGCTTAGGATTTGACTATAAACACAGCCCAATCTTTAGCACTTGTTATCCTTTAAGCTATCAAATACTTAGGCAGTCAAAATACCTTTGATGATATCAAGACCTTCTTGTAGCACTTCATCTTCAACTGTCAATGGCACCATCACACGAATGGCATTGCCATGCATACCGCAAGATGCTAGTAATAAACCTTGCTCAAATGATTTCGCTTTTAGGTTAGTCGTCGCTTCAACGTCAGGCTTACCATCACTATCGATTAATTCAAACGCGAGCATGGCGCCTTTATGGCGAATATGTCCGATACTACTTAAGTTTAAGCCCTTTAAGAATGACTCAATTTTGTCGCCAATTTCAATACTACGCTCAAGTAGGTTTTCCTCTTCGATGACTTCGATGACTGCTAAAGCGGCTACACAAGCAAGTGGGTTACCAGCATAAGTACCACCCAAGCCACCTACTTGCGGGGCATCCATAATATCAGCACGACCAATAACGGCAGAAATAGGATAACCACCTGCCAAGCTCTTAGCACTGGTCATCAGATCTGGCTCAACGCCCAATTGTTCACAGGCAAACAACGTACCTGTACGCCCAAAACCACACTGTACTTCATCAAAGATTAGGACGATGCCGTGCTCATCACAGATATCGCGTAAAGACTTAGCAAATGATGGCGTGACTTGATGGAAGCCACCCTCACCTTGTACTGGCTCGATAATCATCGCCGCCACTTCACTAGGATCGATATCCGCTTGGAAAATCATCTCAAGGCTATGCAATGCTTGTTCTTCAGTAACATTCAGCTCATCGCATGGGAATAGTGCATGGAATACAGGCCCTGGCATCGGACCAAAGTTCTTTTTATATGGCAATACTTTACCAGTCAAGCTCATGCACATAAGCGTGCGGCCATGCCAACCGCCAACGAAAGAAATCACACCTGGACGACGGGTTTTTGCACGAGCAATTTTGATACAGTTTTCAACCGCTTCTGCCCCAGTGGTCAAGAAGAACGCTTTGGTGTCGCCACTGATAGGCGCTTTTTCACACAGTTTTTCGGCAAGATCGACATAGCATTCATAGTTAATCATTTGCGCAGCAGTATGGGTGAATTTGTCTAGCTGCTCGTGCACACGCTGCGTGATTTTTGGATGACTGTGACCGGTATTTAGTACTGAGATGCCGCCAACGAAATCGATATAACGATTGCCTTCAATATCCCAAACTTCTGAGTTTTTTGCTTTTTCGGCAAAGATAGGAAAAGCCACACCCAGTCCGGTTGGCAATACCGCTTTACGGCGTGCAAGTAATGATTGATTGGTAGTCATAAGAATGTCCTTTTCTTTCTTTTTACGTAGATGCCAGTGAAGTGATGGCGGTTTATAGAGTATATTACAGTTGGGATTCGTGGCACTGAACCCCGTTTCGTGCTATGTGACAATTAAATATGTGACCATTAAAATAGAATATAAAACTGAAAAGCTTAGCTGACGTCAGAACACCAGTATTTGGTCACGACATATTCTTCGATGCCGTATTTTGAACCTTCACGACCAAAACCAGATTGTTTGACACCGCCAAATGGTGCTACTTCTGTTGAGAGCATGCCCGTATTATGTCCAACCATGCCATATTCAAGACCTTCGGTCACACGCCAAGCACGCGCATAGTCGCTGCTATAAAAATAAGCTGCTAGACCGTAGATAGTGTCGTTGGCTGCGCGAATAACCTCTTCTTCAGATGAGAAAGTAAAGACTGGCGCGATAGGACCAAATATCTCTTCGCTGGCAATATCCATATCAGCGCTGATATCGGTGATAACAGTGGGGTTGTAAGCAAGGGCTGACGCATTATTCGTACTGCCACCAGCAATCAGGGTTGCACCTTTGTCTAGCGCATCTTTTAGTAGCGCTTGTACCTTTTGTAAGGCTTTTTCATTAATCAAAGGACCAACGTTGACCCCTTCTTCCATGCCATTACCGACTTTTAGCTCAGCGACTTTTTTGATAAAGATATCTAAGAATTCATCTTTAATGCTGTCTTGAACATAAACGCGGTTGGCACAGACACAGGTTTGACCGGCGTTACGGTATTTAGAAGCGATTAGACCTTCAGCAGCTTTTTCAAGATCGGCATCATCAAAAACGATAAACGGTGCATTGCCGCCAAGCTCTAATGACAGCTTTTTAATCGTTGGAGCACACTGTGCCATTAAGGTGCGACCGACTTCGGTAGAACCCGTGAATGATAGTTTGTGAATGCGAGCATCGCCGGTAAGAATATCGCCGATAACAGATGATTTACCGGTCACAACTTGGATAACGCCTGCAGGAATACCTGCTTGCTCAGCCAATGCACCGAGTGCTAAGGCAGAAAATGGCGTTTCAGTCGCAGGTTTGATAATGATAGTACAGCCTGCTGCTAGTGCAGGAGCTGCTTTACGCGTGATCATCGCCGCTGGAAAGTTCCAAGGCGTGATGGCAGCACAAACGCCAACCGGCTGTTTTAATACCACATAGCGTAATTGCGAGTTGGTTGCAGGAATGACATCACCATAAACACGCTTGCCTTCTTCTGCAAACCAGCGGATAAAGCTATTGGCATAACCAATCTCGCCGCGTGATTCAGCCAAAGGCTTGCCCTGCTCGGCGGTCATGATAATGGCCAAATCTTCTTTGTTGGCATCGATAAGATCTGCCCATTTTTGCAGCAGCTGCGCGCGTTCATGTGGGGTTTTGGCGGCCCAAGTGATTTGAGCTTCGTGAGAATAAGTAACAGCATCATTGACATCAGCGGTCGTCAAGCTTGGCACCGTACCGATAACATCGCCGTTGAATGGATTGCTCACTTCAATAGTGGCATCATCATTGGCAGCGTGCCATCCGTCTTTGATAAGACACTGCTGTTTGATCAAATCTGGGTTTGAGAGATTTAGGGTAGTCTTTAGCATCGTAACACTCCATGTTTGTCGCTATTACTTATTTATTATCTATAAAGCTATCTAACGTTGGCATAAGCTTGTCTTTTTAAACAGCTATTAAACCAATGAAAAATTGACGTAAGCAGTCAGTAATAATGATTGATAATATATGCACTGTTCAATATACTGAACAGATATTCCATATATGAGACATCATTATAAGAACGATGCGATACTCTTTGCAACCGTTATTTTGATAGTTCTCGAACATATTTTTTATTTTTACTTTTTAACTGACATTTTAATAGGCAACTTATGAGTACCAGCGCCGTTCCTGCTCTAGACAAAACGTTTCAAATTCTGGATTTAATCACGGCAAGCCAGCAGCCCTTAACGGCAGCTTATATTGCAAAAGAGTTAAAGCTACCACGTAGCTCAACGCATAATATTTTGCAAAGCTTACTTACCAAGCATGTCATCTATAAGGATAGCGAAGGACGCTTTCACTTAGGTTCTTACTTGCTATATTGGGCGGGTAAATACGAGCAACAGCAAGGGGTGGTGCAGTTATTTAAAGACCTTATCATGCAATATCCTATCCTGTTACAGCACACCGTCACCTTGTCCAAAATGGATTTGGGCGAAGTGGTTTTTTTAGCATGTCATGAAGCACCAGCTCCGCTTGGTTTTACTTTCCGTGCTGGTGTGCGCGTACCAGCAGTATTTTCTGCCACGGGCAAAGCTATGCTTTCAACCTTGCCCATGCATAATATCAAATCACTTTATGAAGGTATCTTTCCAGAGCCAATGACACCTAACGGAGTTAGCAACTTTGAAACTTTAGCGGATGAAATTTTTGTCATACAGCAGAGCCGTATTTCACTGGATGATGGGCAATTACGTGATGGTATGTATTGCTTAGGGACTTACATACGCAATGCGTCGGGCAATGCGGTTGCGGGTATGGCAGTCAGCTTTTTACAAGCAGAATATGAGTCCAAGCGTGCTGAGGTCAGTGCTGTACTGATTGAATTGGCGAAGCAAATTGAACAGCGTTTAGGTTTCATTGATTAGCAATAAAAACTAAACGCTGCTATTTCCTTGTTTAAAGAAAGAAAAATTTATACCAGTAGCACTTTATAATATTTGTACTTATTTTATTTAGGGCTGACGATAAGCCCTGATAAAAACGCCTGCAAATTGTCATTGAGCTTTTGCAGGTAATAACTGCCTTCGACCAAGACAATCAGGGGTTTGATCAAACAATCCCGTCAGCTTTCAATTTGGCGATCATATCGCTGTCATAGCCCAAATTACTAAGCGTGCTGTCAGTATGCTCGCTCAAACGCGGTGGCGGTGTACGATAAGTGACAGGCGAGCCTGAGAGTTTAATGGGGCTACCAAGTGCTCTTACCGGACTGCCTTGCGCGGCAAAATTAACAATCATCCCTCGTGCCAGCGCTTGCGGCATAGCCAAAGCTTCTGCAACATTATGAATAGGACCGCAAGGAATACCCGCCTCATGCAAGCGCGTAAGCCAATATGCACGTGGATGCTCGGCAAATGCGTTTATGAGCCACTCACAAATCAGCTCACGATGGGCAACGCGTTGAGGGTTGGTCGCAAAACGACTGTCAGTATGCCACTCTACGGATAACATCTGGCATAGTCTGGCAAATTGACTGTCATTACCGCAGGCTAAAATGAAATGCTCCTCCCCTGCACCGGCAAACACTTGATAAGGAACGATGTTAGGGTGACCATTGCCCAGTCTCGGCGGTATCTCACCAGATGCCAAATGATTCATACCAACATTGGCGAGCATTGCCAGCGCACTGTCTAGTAACGCGACATCGACATGTTGACCCATTCCAGTATGCTGGCGCGCTATTAACGCCGCTTGAATACCAATCGTCAGCTGCAAACCTGCAAACAAATCTACCACTGCCACGCCAACTTTATGCGGTTCGCCATCAGTAGGTCCAGTGATGCTCATTAGCCCTGACAAACCTTGAATAATATAGTCATAGCCCGGCAGCTCAGCATCGGGACCTGTTTGCCCAAAGCCCGTTAATGAGGCATAAATCAGACGTGGATTGCTTTGCTTTAAACTCTCATAGTCCAAACCGTATTTTTTCAGACCGCCAACTTTAAAGTTTTCTACCACGATATCGCTTGTTTCAGCGAGCTGCTTAATGATGTTTTGTCCAGCAGGCGTGGTGATATCGACCGTGAGGGATTTTTTATTGCGATTAATGGTGGCGTAATAAGCGGATGTATCATCGCTGAATTTTGGCGGCGCCCAATGACGGGTTTCATCACCAATATGTGGACGCTCAACCTTGATCACATCGGCACCAAGGTCGGCGAGCACTTGAGTGCAAGAAGGACCTGCCAATACCCGCGACAAATCAAGCACCTTGATACCATATAATGCGCCTTTTGATACCGCATCAGTCGCAATATCAGCGGTAGCATTATTAGTAAATTTGGCTTGTTCAGGCTGTTGTGTCGTTGTAGTGACAGTCATAATAATCCCTTATTGATAACGTATTTTTTATAATGATAAAAATGATAAGACAGTACCTAGTCCTCATTTATCTAATTCTTTAAAACTACTGCTAAACCAGATATAAATGAGGACTAATAACTAAAAAACGCACGCTACTGCTTATCAAGTGCTTCGTAAGAAGTACAACAGTAACGTACGTTAATGGTCGGGAAATTAGCCAATACTTATTAGCTAACAACGCTTAATAAAATGCCTGAATCCCAGTCTGCGCGCGACCTAAGATGAGCGCATGAATATCATGGGTACCTTCATAAGTATTGACCGCTTCTAAATTCATCACATGACGAATAATATGAAACTCATCAGAGATACCATTGCCGCCATGCATATCACGGGCAATACGGGCAATCTCTAGCGCTTTGCCGCAATTATTACGCTTAATCAGTGAAATCATTTCAGGAGCAGCATTGTCCTCATCCATCAAACGACCAACACGCAATGCTGCTTGCAGACCTAGTGTGATTTCCGTTTGCATATTGGCAAGTTTTAGCTGTACCAACTGTGTCGCTGCTAGCGGACGACCAAATTGTTTACGGTCAAGGGTATACTGGCGAGCCGCTTTCCAGCAGAATTCAGCAGCGCCCATTGAACCCCAAGCGATACCGTAACGGGCTTTATTTAGGCAACCAAACGGACCTTTTAGACCACGAATATCTGGGAAAGCATTGGCTTCAGGGACAAACACTTTGTCCATAACAATCTCACCCGTGACAGACGCACGCAATGAGAACTTGCCTTCGATTTTCGGTGCGGACAGCCCTTTCATACCTTTATCTAAGATAAAACCACGAATGTCACCAGCATCATCTTTTGCCCAAACGACAAATACATCAGAAATCGGGCTATTGGTAATCCACATTTTATTACCAGTCAGCTCATAACCGCCTGCCACTGCGCGCGCGCGCGTTGACATTGATGAAGGATCTGAACCCGAATCCGGCTCTGTCAGACCAAAGCAGCCGACATATTCCCCAGTTGCCAGTTTTGGCAGATATTTTTCTTTCTGCTCTTCTGTACCATAGGCATGTATCGGATGCATGACCAAGCTTGACTGCACGCTCATCGCTGAACGATAGCCCGAATCCACCGCTTCCACTTCTTTCGCAATCAAACCATAAGCCACGCTTGACATGCCAGCACAACCATAACCGTCGATCGTCACACCAAGAAGACCCATCTCGCCCATCTGACGCATGATATCGCGGTCAAAATGTTCATTACGATTGGCCTGAATGATACCCGGCATCAGCTCTTTTTGAAAAAACTGACGCGCACTGTCCGTTACCATGCGCTCTTCATCTGTAAGCTGGTCACGTAATAAAAATGGATCTTCCCAATCAAAACGTGGGCTGCTAGAAGTTGCCATGTGGTGCTCCTTGTTGTCAGTCATCCTGACCGACGATTAATGGTGAATATGATGCTTTGGCTAAATTTACTATTGACTTCAAAATTCCGCTGTGCGAAACTTAGTTTCATAATATAAACTATTTAAGCAAAATTTTAGCGTCCTGTAAACCCTTATTCATTCAGATGGTTATAAAATGAGAAAAAATATGCTGGTAGCTGCACCATTACTGGATCGATTAAATAGCTCCCTTACCCAAGGTAAAGAAGACAACGATAGGCAATTTGTCACTGCCCTTGGACGTGGCTTAATGATATTGGCAGCTTTTGAGCATGAAGAGACGCTTAGCCATCAGCAATTATGCCAGATGACAAAATTGCCAAAAGCGACGATTACTCGTCTGATTCATACCTTGATGACGCTTGGATTTTTGCGCGTGACGCTACATGGACAGTATAAATTGGGTAGTAGTGCGGTGCGATTAAGTGCAACAGCGTGGAGTCGTCATGATTTAGTGGCAGCAGCTGAACCGTTATTGCGGCAGTTTGCCAGTCAAAACGAGGTGTCGGTGAATTTGGCAACCGAAGTCGAAGGGGAGATGCGCTATCACGCTTGCTGTCGTAGCCCTGCCCGCCTATCGGTCAATTTGCAAGTTGGCTCAGCCGTTCCCGTCGCCCGAACCGCTATTGGACGTGCTTTTTATGCGGCTAGTTCGCAAATACGACAGGCTGTTATTCGTAGTAATTTACAAGAGCAGCTATCAGCAGAAGATTATAACCATGCGCAGGCTGCTTTATCTGACGCCGCAGACCATTATAAAATGCATGGTTATACCGTATCGGATGGTGAGTTCTCTACGGACATATTAGCAGTGGCCGTTGGTGTCTTTGATGTTGCGACTGGGCAATATGCGTATTCACTCAATGCCAGTGTCCCAAGTGCCAATTGGGAAAGCGAAGACTATGCGGCGATGATAGTACCTAAGTTGCAAGCGTTGGCTGAAAGGATTGGCAGCGGGGTTTAAACTAATTGAGTTGCCAGGTAAGTTTTAACTTAGTTTACCAATGATACTAAAGCCTTTCGATGCAATCAAAAAGTGATTTGGTCTAAGTGCTATACACTTTGTAGCAAGTAGTTTGTGCTGAAGCGTAAGAGACGTTAAAATTTTATGTAAATACCAATAATAAAAGTAATGTGCCATAAGCCATTGATTGAAGCGATTGATATAACTGGCAAATTGACCTTGTTGAATAATTGCTTTTAAACTATTAATGTCCGAATTTTCTATATGCTTTATATAAACGTATAGACTCCCCCTTTGCAACCGATTGGGCGAGTTTCAGGCCCTGCACTCTCGCAGCAGCGGGTTGAAAACATACTGCAGCGGCTACTGTGCATTGCGGATAAACGCTTTTTTAACCTTTATGCATCGTCCTCGTCACAGCCTACAAGATGCTTTTTAGACATTACCACCAGACACTGACAGTCGGTTTCAATTTTATTTTTAATATTTTCTGCCATTGATTATAGGTAACTTAATCATAGCTACGCGACAAACCGTCATTAAAACATGAGCTTAAGGTTTTTTTTGGAATTATTAAAGCCTGAGAGTAGTAATTGCAAGGTCTTTATTGGTCTGCCGTTACTTAATTGATATGGAGCCGTGATATTATAGGCGTATGATACACACCACAAATTTGAGCCCCTAAGGGCGTTTGGCCTGCTTTTAACATGTTGGCTTTTAGCGCTTTCGCTCATTTTAAAACTCTTATTTAATCTTTCTATATTGAATCATGAATAGCGGCAAAGTTACCAAATAACTTACTGCCGCATTTTTTAATTCCTATTTTTTATAGTTGAGCCTTGTTATGCCCGATTCCAGAACCAATTTGAACCCTGAGCCTGAACACAACTCCCCTTACCTAACCGGTGTTTTGCTACGCTACAGCACCTTTGGCGCCGCAATCTTGCTGTTTTTAGCAGGATTACTCCTCGTCAACTGGGTACTCATTATCATCGGTGGACTCGCCGTTGGGCTAGGTATTTATGACTTATTGCAATCTAAGCACTCTATCTTAAGCAACTATCCTATCGCCGGTCACATCCGCTATGTGTTAGAGGATTTCCGTCCTGAGATTCGCCAGTATTTGCTCGAAGACGACAAAGAGCAAGTGCCGTTCTCACGTCAGCAGCGGGCCTTGGTCTATCAGCGCGCCAAAAACGTCAGCGATACCAATGCTTTTGGCACTTTGGACAATTTATATGCTCATGGTAAAGAATGGTTTTTGCAATCTGCTGTCAGTGAGCCGATTAAGAATAAAGACTTCCGCATCATTGTGGGCGGTGAGCGGTGTAAGCAGCCGCATGATATGTCAGTGTTTAATATCTCAGCGATGAGCTTTGGCAGTTTGTCTGCTAATGCCATTATGGCGCTCAATCAAGGCGCAAAAATGGGCGGCTTCACTCATGATAGTGGTGAAGGTGCTATCAGTCCTTATCATCGTAAATTCGGTGGTGATTTGATTTGGGAGCTGGGTACAGGTTACTTCGGTTGCCGCGATGACAATGGCAACTTTGACCCACTGTCATTTGCCGAAAAAGCTGTTGATCCGCAAGTCAAAATGATTGAAATCAAACTGTCACAAGGTGCTAAGCCCGGTCAGGGCGGCGTGTTGCCAGCAGAAAAAATCACCCCAGAAATCGCTGAAACCCGTCAAGTGCCGATGGGTCAAGACTGCGTATCACCTGCGTCGCATTCTGCTTTTAGTACGCCTCGTGAATTGGTTGTGTTTTTACAGCAGCTACGGGATTTATCAGAAGGCAAGCCAGTTGGCTTTAAGCTATGTATTGGGCAGCCTTGGCAGTTTATGGCGATTGTCAAAGCCATGATAGAAGCCGATAACTACCCTGATTTTATCGTTATTGATGGTGCTGAAGGCGGCACGGGTGCTGCACCTGTTGAGTTTATGGATAGCGTCGGTATGCCATTGATCGATGGTTTTTTATTCGTCCATAATACCTTGGTTGGGGCAGGCATTCGCAACCAAATCAAACTTGGCGTGAGTGGCAAAATCGTCTCAGGTTTTGATATCGCTCGCTTACTTGCATTGGGCGCTGATTGGTGTAACTCTGCACGTGGCTTTATGTTTGCTGTCGGCTGTATCCAATCACGCTCTTGCCATACCAATACCTGCCCGACAGGTGTGGCAACCCAAGACCCTTATCGTCAAAAAGCACTTGATGTACCAAGTAAGGCTGAACGCGTTGCCAGTTATCATAAAAATACCCTAAAATCGCTTGCCAGTATCGTTGGCGCAGTCGGCTTACAGCACCCAAGTCAATTGCAGCCTTATCACATTGCACGCCGTTTGGATGATGGACAAATTAAGCTATTGTCGAAGTTCTTTTATTTCACCGATAAAGGCGCCTTACTTGATCATAATGCGCGATCAGAGGTCTTTAATCAGATGTGGGTAATGGCAGATTCGTCGAGCTTTTTAGCCAATAATGATGCGCTGATTGCTTATAATAAAGACTCGCGCGATATCGGTAAAGAAACCGGTGCGCCAACAGAAAAAACGGTTGGAGAGGTAGACGTCAATATTGATGGTGGTAAAATGATTGGCAATGTCAATAATACCGTCCGCGATTTTATACCGCCAACTGTTTAACCATTTAACAGTGTTTGGCTGTGACAATCACGCAATTTATTTCCTTATAAAAGATAGATGATTGATGCCAAACACTGTTTTCAAAAAACTTCTTCATGTACTGCCAATGATGCTTATGGCGCTTATGACTGTTGGTATAAGTGCTTGCCAACCAACTGATAGCAATCAGACGGACACTGCTTCTACTGATTGGTCATGTCAATCACACAACACACCGTTTGCTTATAGCACCTGTCATATTCAGTCTGATTTATTGACAGATAAGCGCTATTCATTAGCATTATTTTGGCAACAATCTGACAGTCGTCAACCGCTACTGACTTTCGATAATCTCTTGAGCAGCCTGCCCCCATCGCAATCTTTGAAGTTTGCCATGAATGCGGGCATGTACAATGAAAATTATGCACCTATTGGCTATACCGTCATCAAATCTGAAGAGATACGTGCATTAAACCTGAAAGAAGGCGGCGGCAATTTTCACCTCTTACCCAATGGCGTACTGTGGTGGGATAAGTCTGGCAAGGTACAAATTACTGAAAGTAATGCCTTAGCCGAGCAGCTAAAAAACGGCACTGCGCAGCCATTGTATGCTACCCAATCTGGTCCTATGCTGGTCATTAATGATGCTATCCATCCGCAGTTTGACCCTGATGGCACCTCAGCTAAAATTCGCAACGGTATAGGCGTGTGTAGCGATGGCAGTCTACAATTTGTCAATAGCGAAGCACCCGTGACCTTTTATCAGTTTGCCGCACTATTTAAAAACGAATTGAAGTGTCCAAATGCTTTATTTTTAGATGGCGGTATTGCATCCGCTTTATACGCACCCACGATAGATAAGCATGACAAAAAAGAGATGGGTGTGATGATTGGACTGGTTGAGTCAGCACAATAGACCATAGTATGGTTACTTACACTCCATCAATTCATCATAAGTAACACCATACCTAATGAGACTGCATCTTTTTAGACTCACTGAGCCACATTAAGTATTTATTAATAAAAATGAAGGCACTATTATTCTTAATAATAGTGCCTTTTTTGTGCTTACTTAATCCTTTTCATAACATCAGTAACTGGGAAATAGCGATTCCAATAAGCTCGACTTACATCTTATTTACTTTTGTGCACTTTGATAATCATTGGTTAACAATAATGCTCATTATAGAAGTATCGTTTACATAGATGCTATACAGGTAGCAGCTATGTGCTACAGACTACTCCAGCACCCTTAGGCTATATTACTTAGCAAGCAAGGCTTACTAGATTTCTTAAAGATAATGCCAATGCTAAGGATTAAAATAAGTATTAGAAATTTGAACAGCTATATAGTGATTGCTAGCAAGTCTCAATAGCAATCACTGATTTAGAGGACAAGCTAAGATTGGATGTCAAAAATGACCTTTATTTTAATGTCATTTAGATTGCAGGCTACTTATATCATTCTTCATAACTTAACAATAATAGTAAAAAGGATAATAGCTCATGGATAATATCAATCGTACAGTAGTAGTCAATGACAACGCTGACCCCATTACAGGTGAGCCAGGCTCACATCCAATAGGTACAGCTCTTGGTGGTACAGGCGGTGCAGCAGCAGGCGCAGCTATTGGTGCTATTGGTGGTCCATTAGGCATGCTGATTGGTGGTGCTATTGGTGCTATCGTCGGCGGTGTCGCAGGTAGCTCGGTCGGTGAGATGCTAGACCCAACAGTAGAATACGAATACTGGCAAGAAACTCATACCACGCGCCCTTATTATCATGAAGATTATGATTATGATACCGATTATCATCCAGCCTATGCAGTAGGTTATGCCACCCGTGCGCATTATCCAAATGCGACGCGTTTCGAAGAAGTTGAAGCTGAGCTTGAACAGCGCTGGTATGAGGTAAAAGGCGACTCACGCATGACCTGGCTACAAGCAAAAGACATGGTACGTGATGGTTGGGATAAGACCCATGCCCGTATGAATGGTGAAAACTATGAGCCAAAAGAGTACGTCCATTATGCAGGTCATAGAGAGCCTATTGAGCCCATTCATCATGGTGAAGATAAGCCGCATCCAGTAGCGACTGGTACTGGCGCGCTTAGTGGCGCAGCAGCAGGTGCAGCCGTAGGCACAGCAGTTGGAGGTCCAGTTGGCACCTTAGTAGGCGGTGCTGTTGGAGCAATCGCAGGTAGCAAAGTTGGACATGAAGCAGGCGAGATGGTCAATCCTACCGATAGCTTAGAAGCTCATGAGAAGCCGCATCCTATTGCTAGTGGTACTGGTGCACTGGGCGGTGCAGCAGCAGGCGCTGCTGTAGGTACAGCAGTTGGTGGTCCAGTCGGTACGGTAATCGGCGGCTTAGCAGGCGCAGTTGCTGGTGGTGCTGGTGGCCAAGAAGTTGGTGAAGCCGTTAATCCTACTGATCAAAATGAAGTACAACGAGAAGCCAATCCTGTTAGTAGTGGTACAGGTATGGTCGGCGGTGCAGCAGCAGGCGCAGCTATCGGTGCAGTAGGTGGTCCAGTAGGTTCAGTCGTAGGCGGTGCCGTTGGTGCAGTCGTCGGTGCAACAGCTGGTAACGCCGTTGCCAATGCCTTTGAAGGCAATATGGAAGAAGACACTTACTGGCGTACTCAGCATGCGACGACTGACTACTATAACCCGCAATATGACTACGATACTGATTATCGTAATGCCTATGGTTATGGTTATGCGCAGCGCAAGCAGTATGGTAACGATCAAACGTTTGAGCTGGTAGAGCAAGACTTGCAGAGAGATTGGTTGAATTCACGTGGCAACTCACGCTTAGAATGGTCAGATGCTAGATTTGCCGTACGTGATGCGTGGAATCGTCCTATTATTTAATTATTAATGATGAGGCAATAATTGCTTATCGTAAACAATTAAAATGTTATAAAAAAACAGCTTCTATTAAATAATAGAAGCTGTTTCTTTATTCTGATTTATATCATCTAAAAACTGACTGCAAAGCTAACATTCAATTACTCTAAAGCTGATATAATATTACCGCGCCATATAATTGGTCATATCTTCCACGCCATGTAACGTCATCGGATACATCTTATTATCAAACAGTTTTTTAATCTCAACGATGGTTTGGGTATATTGCCAATAGGTTGGATTCTCAGGGTTTAGCCAAGCGACTTTATCAAAGTGCGCGAGCACCCTCTTTAACCAGACGATGCCTGCTTCATTATTCATATATTCAACGCTACCGCCTACCGTCATGAGCTCATAGGGTGACATCGACGCATCACCAACGAAGATGACCCGATACTCTCGGCCATACTTATTAAGCAATTCAAACGTTGGCATCGGTGCGCTATGACGACGGTTATTATCCTTCCAGACATAATCATATAGGCAGTTATGAAAGTAAAAAAACTCTAAGGTTTTAAATTCATTTTTCGCCGCAGAAAACAGTTTTTCGAGCGCTTCGACATGGATATCCATACTGCCGCCCACATCAAACAACATTAGCACTTTGACACGGTTACGGCGCTCTGCTTGCATATGTATATCGAGTACACCCTTTTTTGCCGTGCGCTTAATTGTCTCATGAATATCGAGCTCATCAGCACTACCGGTCCGTGCAAACTGGCGCAGATTGCGTAGCGCCATCTGAATTTGACGAGTACCGAGCTGACTGTCATCATCAAGATTGCGATATTTGCGCTGCTCCCAAACTTTGGCAGCGCTACGTTTGCGTGACTCACCGCCGACACGCACGCCCTCAGGATGGTCACCATAAGCGCCAAACGGTGAGGTGCCACCCGTCCCTACCCATTTACTACCACCTTGATGACGCTCTTTTTGCTCTTTTAACCGCTCCTCTAACGCCTTCATCAGCTCTTCAAGTGAACCGTACTTTTTTAGCAGACGTCTCTGCTCATCGGTCAGGTTCTTTGGATCAAGCTTTAAATCGAGCCATTCTTTGGGCACGTCCGTTAGCTTGGCCAACAGCTCATCCATGTCTAGACTATCGACGCCTTCGAAATAATCCGCCATGGCACGATCAAACTTATCAAAATGGCGCTCGTCTTTGACCATGCACAATCGAATCAGACGATACATGTCTTCACGACTGGCAAAAGTAGTCAATGCTGGATCTTCAGGGTGCGGCTGCATCATCAGCCCTTGCTCTAACGCAGCATTTAAATCGAGCAGCTCGCGCGTACTGACTGGCACGCCATAAGTACGCAAGGTGTAAAATAGTTTGATAAACATAAGAGTCGTATCACTTATTGGCTGATATTATTATCTGGTGATATTGCTGATATCATTAATTGATACAGTCATAGGCTAAGCGCTGGCATTGACTTTGACTTTGATATCTGATGTTAAAATCAATGCAAGCTACAAATATTAACGACGCATCATATTAGCAAAACGCTGCAACAAATTCACATCGGCTTCGTTTTTCAGTAACGCACCATATAGTGGCGGAATAGACTTTTCACCGCGCAAGTTTTCTTCTAACTCTGCTTGTGCCATATCATCCGCCAATAATAGCGTCAACCAATCGACCAACTCAGACGTTGATGGCGGCTTTTTGAGTCCTTGAACGTTACGTAATTTATAAAAGATATCAAGCGCATCATTGACCAGTTTTTCTTGAATATTAGGAAAATGCACCTCAACAATTTGGCGCATGGTTTCTTCTTCAGGGAAATCAATATAGTGGAAGAAGCAACGACGCAAAAACGCATCTGGTAACTCTTTTTCATTGTTTGAGGTGATAATAACCACGGGACGCTGCGCTGCTGTGATGGTTTCGCCCGTCTCATAAACATAAAAAGACATCTTATCAAGCTCATGCAACAAGTCATTTGGGAACTCAATATCTGCTTTATCAATTTCATCAATCAATAATACACTACGCTCTTTGCTGGTAAAGGCATCCCACAATTTACCCGGCTTGATATAATTGCCAATCTCATAGACTTTATCGTCACCCATTTGCGAATCACGCAGACGCGATACCGCATCATACTCGTACAAACCCTGCTCTGCCTTAGTCGTCGACTTGATATGCCACGTAATCAGTGGCATACCTAAACTTTCAGCAACCTCTTCTGCTAGTAAAGTCTTGCCTGTACCCGGCTCACCTTTGATAAGTAGCGGTTTTTGTAGCGTCATTGCCGCATTGACTGCCAATTGCAAATCATCAGTAGCGATATAGCTTTTCGTACCCGTAAATTTGGTTTTTTTATCGGTCATAATACAATCTCATTTATTGTTATCGTTAAAAGGTTTTAAGAGCGTTAATAAATTGTCATTTAGATTAGCACAGCCTTATTGATTGCCAAAATACTCATGCGTTCGCAGATATTTATCATATAAAAAAAGACACGCATGGTGTCTTTTATAATCATTAGAAAAAATGCATGAATCAGGAATCAGGAATCAGGAATCAGGAATCAGGAATCAGGAATCAGGAATCAACACTGTCAACTAGAAAGGAAATACTTTAAAAGGTTATAGCGTTAAAGCAATCGCATTCAGACTAATCATTATTTTTAGATACAGGCGTATCCTTTTTTAGATTAATTGCTGGATCAATATCTTTAACTGCCACCACTTCATCAGATTCTGTCGCCAAATAATTGCCAGAAGCTAGCTGCATATTTGCTTGCTTGTCCTGTGCGGTACGACTGCGAGCTTTATCTAAGCTTGATTCAAAGGCGCCGCGAATCAGCTGCCAAACAAAACCAACAAATAAACCAACAAATAATACCACCATGATGGGCAGCATATTGGCAATCGCACCAGTCGTGTCTTTCATCATAATCGCATAGACCACGCTGATACTGGCAGGTGCAATCACACTTGGGTCACCCAGTGCTGTACCTGGTGCTAATAATACAGCAAACAGTATCATCCAACTCATGCCGCCTAATGGACGTGGTAATATGCGCGCGACCAGTAGCCAAAGTACTAACACGATAATGACGCCACCAAGATAAGCATACATTGGTAAATCTGCTACCGGTACGTCTTTTACCAGCTGCCCCCACCAAATAGCAATCTCACCAAGAATATCGCTGATCGCTTCTAGTGGTAAGCTGTGTAAGATATTTTTTAACCAGTCCATGCGTGTTTTATTACCTGCGTTCGTAAATATTGCGGGATAGTGATTATATTAATAAACTGCTAGTTTATCATGACTATTCATCAAAATGCATGACACTATATATTTCGATATTTCATCTGTATCTATCCACTCTGTTCAAAAAAGCCAGCTAAAAAATTAGACTTGATAAAACGAGCTGCAAAATATCGACGTAAACCTTGTTAAAATGTACTTTTATAACTATTACGTATTATAAATACTGTCTTGAGATTCGCGGGCACGCAATTCTGCTTGGCGGCGCATGACATCTTGTGGTGGTAATTGTACAAAATACCCTTGCGACGCTAGCTTTTCTAGCACTTCTTCTTTGTCCACTCTAGCAAGTGTAGGCGTTGTAGCCAAATCCAGATGCATGACAAACTTGCTACGACCTAAGCCTGCACGAAAGTCTTTGGGTAACACACCCAGCCAATCTTTGATTTCATCCGTATCATTCGGATAATCAGGACGGGCAATATAGATATACATATCATCATGTTTAAGGAATTTATAAATATCGCAATGCATAAAAACAACCTATCAGAAACTATCGTCATAGATTAGCATATTTCAAGCCATTATCAGTAGTGACTTTACGTTCAGATAAGGTAAAGCATCCCAAATACTATCGCAACTTAGCTTAAGAGAAAGTAAGGAATATCTTCATATGAGCACCCTGCACGCCTTGTACCGTCAAGCATAACGCTCATAGATAAATTTTATACTTTTAAATTTTTATAACAAATGCTTCAGCTTTATTTTTTATTGGCACTATGTAATTTTACAGAAACACATGTACTCTATTTTGCTGTCGTTCGATGTATTGTCCGTATAAAAAAGCATGTTTGCTAAAATTATTCACTATAATTTATATGATGGGTTGTAAAAAAGCTGTGAACCTTTCATAATAAAAGCGTTTTTCAGGAGAGAGTCTTTAGCCTAAAGTTAGTAATGCTCGTATCAATGAGCTTGTACTGACAGCCGCTATACGACCACCGAAGGCGCATCCACCCTGCCAATCGCTCAGGTAAAAGGACTGAAAACACATGTCACAACGGTTTATTTGTATCGCGCTGATTGGCGGATTGCCCTTTAAACCTTAGGCATAACAAATCTGGAGAGCGGTAAGGACGGACGACGCCTTACCCACCGAAGGGGAGAAAACGCGACATCATTGCTCTGTTAAAGACTTACGATGATGGATCGTGTTGAAAATCTCAGGTCACAGGACAGATAGGGCTTCCCTCTAAACTGACGTTAAGCGTTTGTTTGGCGGACAGTTTTATCTTTTTTCTGTACTACCCTTGGTTGCAATGCTTGTACCCTGCAATATTGCTTCTCGCTACTATGATCATGTACATCAGCCCTAATACTTTTACTAAGTATAGCTAATGTCCACATAAGGATTTGTTATGACCGATATTCAAAATACTGACACCCAAGCCCCTAAGCGCACTCCCCTTTATCAGTCTCATGTCGAGAGTGATGGCAAACTGGTAGATTTTTCTGGTTGGGAGCTACCTATTCATTATGGCTCACAAATCGAAGAGCATGAAGCGGTACGCACTGACGCCGGTATGTTTGACGTCTCTCATATGGTTATTGTCGATATCAAAGGCACGGATGCCAAAGCATGGCTACAGAAGCTATTGGCTAACGATGTCGATAAACTAAAAACAGCTGGTAAAGCCCTTTATTCTCCAATGCTGAATGAAGAAGGCGGCATCATCGACGATTTAATCGTTTATCTATCAAATTCTGATGAAACTGAATACCGTATCGTCTCAAATGCTGGAACGCGAGATAAAGATATGGCACAGTTTGAAAAAGTAGCCAAAAACTTTGATGTTGTCTTAACTGAGCGCACAGAACTTGCGATGCTTGCCGTTCAAGGACCTAATGCAGTTGAAAAATTAGCAAAGATTAAACCCAGTTGGGCTGATACATTAGCTGCGCTTAAACCTTTTGTTGGTGCTGATTTAACAGACATCGAAGGCACGGATTGGTTTGTCGCTCGTACAGGCTACACCGGTGAAGATGGCGTCGAAGTAATTATGCATGGCGATGATGCGCCGGCATTCTTTGAGCAGTTGCAAGCCAATGGCATAAAGCCTGCCGGTCTTGGCGCTCGCGATACCTTACGTATGGAAGCTGGCATGAACCTCTATGGTCATGACATGGATGAAAGTATTAGCCCTTATGAATGCAACATGGGCTGGACACTGGCGCTAAAAGACGAGCGTGACTTTATTGGTCGCAATGCTATGGTCAGCAAACGCAAACAGTCAAAAGATGACAATACTGCTATGAAGCAAGTGGGCTTATTAATGACTAGCCGTGGCGTATTACGTGAAGGTATGGAAGTGACCATTAATCAAGGCACTGATAAAGAGCAAAAAGGTATCATTACTAGTGGTACTTTCTCTCCTAGCCTCAAAAATTCTATCGCTATCGCCCGTGTTCCTGCTACCCTAGCAGAAGATGACAATGTGCAAATTGATCTGCGCGGTAAAGGTAAGTTCGTCGATGTACGCGTGCTTAAACTACCGTTTGTCCGTAATGGCAAGCAGCAGTTTGACTCGTAGGCAACAGAAAATTTATTATTAGCTTTCTTTTTTATTAATTAACCTCTATCACCTAGGAGAGAAACCATGAGTAATATCCCAGCAGAACTAAAATACATCGCCAGCCACGAGTGGTTACGCTTAGAAGACGACGGTACTATCACGGTTGGTATCACTGATCATGCTCAAGACCTATTGGGTGACGTAGTATTTGTTGAATTGCCAGACGTGGGTGACATCATCGCTGTTGATGACGAAATCTCTGTTGTTGAATCAGTAAAAGCCGCTTCTGACGTTTATGCGCCTATTTCAGGTGAAGTGGTTGCTATCAATGAAGCCTTAGAAGATGATCCAGAAATCATCAACTCTGACCCATATGGCGAAGGTTGGTTCTTCAGAATGAAGCCTGACAATATCGCTGACTATGAAGCGCTGCTAACGGCTGATGAGTACGAAAACGAGCTGTAATATCAGTCTTACACTCTCTTAAAGGCAGCATTTAACTTTAGTATTGCTGCTTTTAATATTTTTATTGATAAGACAGTCTTGATAAGATTGTCATTTATAAAATGTTTACTGATGAAAAGAAGCAACTCGACAGATACTGGCAAGCGCTGGTATCTGTGTGCTTTACTTTTAAGCCAATAATGGCAAGACCGTGTTTTCAATGCAGTATTTTCAAGACAATCAGCACTCAATTTATGACGCCCAACTGCTATCTGATTTATTCATATTAATCACTCGTCAGACACTATTGAAGATATGCAATCGATAATGCCTGAAGCTGATTACTCATTCCTCAGCATGGATCCTACTATGAATTCTAATACTGGCAATAAAGACAGTCTTGCGACGCCTAGTCACACCCCGCAGCTGCAAGCATTTTGTGAGGTGGTAGAGTCGCGCCGTTCGGTACGCCGATTTACAGATGCGCCGATACCTGACGATGTATTAGCAGACTGCCTGCGTTTGGCAATGCTTGCCCCAAACTCAAGCAATCTTCAGCCATGGGAATTTTATGTTATTGATGATGCTGGTAAGCGCAAGCGCGCAGTCAAAAACTGCATGAATCAAAACGCAGCAAAAACCTCAGCACGTTTAATTGCGGTCGTTGCTCGTACTGATGTTTGGCATGACCATGCAAAGCAAATATTGCGTGAATACCCTGATATGCCGGTGCCAAAAAAAGTCAAAGACTACTACAACAAAGTCGTTGCCTTAGATTTTTTACGTGGACCTGCTAACGTGGTATCAGTAGCCAAATGGAGCGCCATTCAAGTAGTCAGACGTATAAAGGGTCCTATAAAATCGCCTTATTATACCTTTGAAGATACCAAAAATTGGGCAACCAATAACACCGCATTAGCGGCTGGAAATCTAATGCTTGCCTTACGCGCGCATGGATTTGATAGCTGCCCGATGGGCGGTTTCGATGAGCCTGCTATGAAGCGCTTATTAAAGCTGAGTGATAATCATCATATCGTTATGATGATTGGTGCTGGGGAGCGTGCTGATAATGGCGTTTACAATACCCAGTTCCGCTTTGAGCAAGACCAATTTGTACATTACGTATAACCTGCTACTACCCTATTTTTATTATAGCCATCTCCTTTATTCCTATATTTACCAAGGATCACCATGACTATCTCTCAAAACCCAACGCTTGATACGTTTGAAGGCTTGTTCAATGAAGCCGAATTTGTTTATCGTCATCTTGGCTCTAATGATGCCAAACAAGCTGACCTGCTCAGCGCTGTTGGTTATAGCGACATGGCAAGCTTTATCAATGATACCGTGCCTGAACCAGTACGTCTGCATAAAGAATTAGATTTGCCAGTGGCGATGAGTGAGCACGCAGCGCTTGCCAAATTGCGTACCATGGCAGATGACATCACTGTTAATAAGAGCTATATCGGTCAAGGTTACTCGCCTGTGCGTATGCCAGCAGTTATTCAGCGCAACGTCCTTGAAAATCCAGGTTGGTATACCGCTTACACGCCTTATCAGGCGGAAATCGCTCAAGGTCGCCTAGAAGCCTTGCTTAACTTCCAACAAGTTTGTATCGACCTGACTGGTCTTGAGCTTGCTGGCGCCTCACTGCTTGATGAAGCAACGGCTGCTGCTGAAGCGATGGCAATGTCAAAACGTGTCAGCAAAAGTAAGTCTATGCAGTTTTTCGTTGATGACCGCGTGTATCCGCAAACGCTAGATGTGATTAATACTCGTGCCAAATATTTTGGTTGGGAAGTGGTGGTTGGTGATTTTGAACTGGCTAAATCAGGCGACTATTTCGGTGCATTATTCCAATATGTCGGTGTTGAAGGCGATGTTAAAGATTTAACAGACGTCATTGCTGCTGTGAAGAAAAACAAAACTTATGTGAGTGTCGTCAGTGACATCATGAGTTTGGTGTTACTAAAATCACCAGCTGACATGGGCGCAGACGTGGCATTGGGTAGCACGCAGCGTTTTGGTATTCCAATGGGCTTTGGTGGTCCACATGCTGCCTACTTTGCGTTCTCTGATAAAGCCAAGCGCTCAGCACCTGGTCGTATTATCGGAGTTTCAAAAGACTCACAAGGCAATACTGCCCTACGTATGGCGCTACAGACTCGTGAGCAGCATATCCGCCGTGAAAAAGCCAACTCAAACATCTGTACCTCACAAGTACTATTGGCAAACCTAGCTGGTATGTATGCGGTTTATCATGGTCCAGGTGGTGTAAAGCGTATCGCTACTCGTATCCATGCATTTGCGACTGCCTTCGCTGACGTCATCAAAAACGGCAACGATAGTAATTTAAATGTGGTCCATGATCAATTCTTTGATAGCGTTGTGGTTGATTGTGGCTCAGAAAAACTTGCTAGCCAAATCTTTCAAAATGCTGACAATGTTGGTTATAACTTATGGCGTCTTGGTGAGACCAAATTAAGCGTTGCGTTCAGTGAAACCAGCGATCAGAAAGACTTTAATGTCCTAACTCAGCTTTTCGTTACTAAAGCACATGACTTACCAGAAGACGCTCGTGTCTCTCTTGATAGTGCTCATTTGCGTACTGATGCCATCTTATCGCATCCAGTATTCAACTCGCATCATACCGAGCATGAAATGCTGCGTTATTTAAAATCGCTTGAAGATAAAGATTTGGCGATGAACCGCAGTATGATTTCACTTGGTAGCTGTACCATGAAATTGAATGCCACCAGTGAGATGCTACCGATCACTTGGCCTGAATTTGCCAATGTGCATCCTTTTGCACCGCGTGACCAAGTCACAGGCTACGTTGCCATGATTGATAGCTTGCAAGAGCAATTAAAAGCCATTACCGGCTTTGATGATGTCTCTATGCAGCCAAACTCTGGCGCTTCAGGTGAATATGCAGGCTTGCTAGCGATTCGTCGTTATCATGAATCACTTGGTGAGACTGATCGTGATGTTTGCTTGATCCCTATGTCAGCGCATGGCACTAACCCTGCGACTGCTATGATGATGGGCATGAAAGTGGTCGTGGTCAAAACCGATGACAATGGCAACGTTGATATCGACGACCTAACTGCCAAATCTGAAGAACATAGCGCGCGTCTAGGTGCATTGATGATCACTTACCCATCAACGCATGGTGTGTTTGAAGAAGGTATCCGTAAAATCTGTGATCTTATCCATAAACATGGCGGTCAAGTTTATATGGATGGCGCCAATATGAATGCGCAGGTTGGCATGATGCAGCCAGCTGACGTTGGTGCTGATGTACTGCACATGAACTTGCATAAAACCTTCTGTATCCCACATGGCGGCGGCGGTCCAGGTATGGGCCCTATCGGTATGAAGGCGCATCTGGCGCCATTTATGGCCAACCATACATTGAGCCCTGTACATAATGCGCAAAAAGACTGCTCAGCAGTATCAGCAGCTCCTTATGGTTCAGCAAGCATCTTACCTATTTCATGGATGTACATTGCCATGATGGGTCGTGATGGTTTATTAAAAGCGACCGAGCTTGCGCTACTGAATGCTAACTATGTTGCCGCTGAATTAAAAGACCATTATCCTGTGCTATATACGGGTAAAAACGGTCGCGTTGCTCACGAATGTATCATCGATATTCGTCCTTTAAAAGAAGAGACGGGCATCAGTGAAAGCGATATCGCGAAACGCTTGATGGATTATGGTTTCCACTCACCAACCATGAGTTTCCCAGTAGCGGGCACCTTGATGATTGAGCCGACAGAATCAGAGTCAAAAGAAGAGCTTGATCGCTTTATCAGTGCTCTAAAATCTATTAAAGCGGAAGCGCTGAAAGCCAAAGCGGGCGAAGACAACTGGACGTTAGAGAACAATCCATTGGTCAATGCCCCGCATACAGCTGCTATGGTAATTGACGGCGAATGGACCTATCCATACAGCCGTGAGACAGCAGCATTCCCACTGCCTTATATCCGCACCAATAAGTTCTGGCCAAGTGTGGCTCGTGTCGATGACGCTTATGGTGATAAAAACCTCATGTGTTCTTGCCCCAGTATCGAAAACTATATGTAGTCTCAGTTTTATGTAATCCTAGTTTTTGATACTTTATAAAAGATAAAAATAAACCTCCAAGTCAGTCGCTGATTTGGAGGTTTTTATTTTGCTGACAATATAGTCAGGGAAAAATAATATCGATACATCAAGTACTGCTGATATTCATTTTTCTTGCTTGCTGTGCCTGCGCAGACAGAGGCTGCAAAAAATTTATACCAGCAGTACTGTAGCGTTTTTGAGATATTTTAACTATATTAAGCGCTATAATAAAATGGCTATTAATCTATTCACATCATTCACTTGGTTAGAATTAACTATGCAGAAAAACAATCTTGTCATTCTTATTCATGGACTGCATCACGCGCCATTTATTATGCGCCCATTGGCCAAACGCTTGCAAGCACAAGGGTTTAATACCCATCAATTTGGCTATCGTAGTATGCGAGATGGTATTAAAACCAATAGTCATCGGCTTAACAAATGGCTTGAAGAAAATCATGATCCTGATCAACCAATAGATTTGGTCGGTCATAGTTTGGGCGGTTTGATTATTCGTGATTTTGTCACTCAGTATCTCAAGTGGCAGATTGGACGTTGCGTCACACTAGGTACGCCGCATATGGGTAGCATTTGCGCAGATTATCTTTGGCATTTGGCGCCAGCGGTAGTCGGGCGTTCATACGTTGATGCGCTAGATGGTACTGTTGCATTATTACCAAAACACATTGAGCTTGGCGTGATTGCTGGCAATCGCCCTTATGGTATGGGACAGTTATTTTTGCATCATCATAACCGTAAGCTGCGTAAAGCAGATGTACCACCACTGAAGCAGCATCTCATCCATGATGGCACAGTATATGTAGAAGAAACCAAACTTGAAGCTGCTACAGACCATTTAATCCTGCCAGTCTCGCATACCAGCATGTTGATTAATAAAGAGGTCGCCAAACAGACCATATATTTTTTACAGCACGGTCAATTTGAACGCAGATAAGTGTCAGACGTTAAACAGTAATGCCCATACCTTGCTGCAGCTCAGTTTTGTGCTGTTTAATCACAGGTATTAAGGTATCCATGACCCACTCGTTGCGCCAGCCTTTTAAGCCTTCTGGCAGCTCGCTGATATCTTTGTCAAAGGCAATCACTTCATATAATTGCCCAAGCCATTTTTTACGCATCAAGACATTGGCAGGTACGACAATAGCTTCTGCTTGATCATCTATGGCTTGTTGCACCGCTTTTGACAACACTTTATTTTTTGAGCGATACGGCGGCAGTAGGCAATCAGGGTACTCAGCCGGATGCAGGTTTTTTGCATCCTTGATCACTTTTAGCAGCTCTTCGCCATATAGCCTTAGCATGCTACGGTGCATGGTGGTTTTGTGCGCAAGCTCGCGCATCGTGTTCGGTTTTTCAGTGATAATCTCACGCACCGCTTGCTTTTTTATCACAAACGTACGCGGCTGATTGGTCGAACGCGCAAGCTCTTCACGCCATGTCGCTACCGCCTGCAATATTGCCATTTGCTCAGAGGTATAGCGATAATCTGCCATGGTCAGATACATCGCCTCGTCCTCAACATTCTGCGCATTATATAAGTCGTTAGCATAAAGCTGACAGTCTTCCCAGACATACTCATAGAGACCTTGTGATTTTAGAGCATATTCAAGGCTTAAATAAAGCGCTGGCAAAAAGCGCACATCATCAATCGCATATTGCTCTTGCTCATCAGATAATGGACGCTGTAACCAATCTGATTGACTTTGTTCTTTATCGATGTGCATATCGAGCTGCTCATCAAGCGCCTGCTGATAGCCCATCTGTAATTGTCCCGTCAAATAAGACAAAGCGATTTGCGTATCAAATATATTGCTCAGTGGCGGGCAGCCGGACAACAGATAAAATATGCCTAAATCTTCACCACAAGCATGCCAGATAGCCACATCAACTTTCATAAGTGCTTGCCATAGCTCACTCAGTTGCAACTGCGGCGCATCTAATAAATATACATGATTGCCAGTATTGAGCTGTACTAGTGCCAAGCGTGGATAGTAAGTATCACGCTTGATAAACTCGGTATCCAATGCCACGCGCCCGCAAGTGGCCAATGCATCAATCACTTCATCCAACTGGCCCTGCTTACGCACCCAAGTGATGGCAACCTCATCAGCGATATCTAATAATGCATCGATATCCGGCTCTACTGGCAAGTCTACCAATTCGGCTGTATTGGCTGTCTGGTATACTGCGTCAGTAGCAAGGGTATTTTGAGGGTTTGATTCGGTTGGAGCAGTGTTAGACACGGGCAGATACCTGCATTGATAAAAGGAGATAAAACGCCAAAGCACGTCTTAATAAAATTAAAAGAGAAAATAATAAAAGCAATTATAACCACATCATCGAACAAAATGCGCAAGATTTTAATACGATAAAGATAAGATGGCTATAAAAAGGAGCGGTTTTGCATCGCTTGTCCTAGCGTCATGCTATCAAGATACTCAAGCTCACCGCCCATCGGGACGCCTTGCGCCAAACGCGTGACTTTATTGACATGACGGCTGACCGCTTCGCTAATAAAATGCGCGGTGGTTTGCCCCTCAACTGTCGTCCCAGTCGCCAATATCAACTCCTCAACAGGCTCTTGCTTGACGCGCCAGACCAATTGCTCAATATTTAAATCATCGGCGCTAATGCCATCAATCGGTGATAAGTGACCACCTAACACAAAATAACGCCCACGATAGCCTGCCGTCTGCTCTATCGCCATCACGTCAGCTGCAGTCTCAACCACGCATAGCAATGCATCATCACGCCTAGGATCTTGGCATAATGGGCAAACAGCCTCATCGCTAAAGCTATGGCAGCGCTGACATTCGACGATATCACGCATCGCTTCATCAAGCGCTTGAGCAAGTGCCATGCCTTGTGGGCGTTTTTTGGTGAGCAGATGCAGCGCCATACGTTGAGCGCTTTTTTGACCAACGCCCGGCAAGATACGCAACTGTTTGACCAGCTGATCAAATTTGGCTGTCAGCAAAGTGATGTCCTTTGTTTATAAATCATAGCTATGAAAATGGGGTCGTATCATGTCGATAACAACCCCATTTTTCTTTAATATGTCGCCTTTAGCGTTTAAGAACCAGCTACTTAGAACATGCCTTGCATACCTGGTGGCAAGCCCATACCTGAAGTCGCACCAGCCATGGTTTCTTCATATAGCGCATCTGCTTGGCGCACCGCGTCATTGATAGCAGCAGCGATAAGATCTTCGATCATATCTGGCTCATCTTCTAATAAGCTTGGATCAATGGTCAAGCGCTTAACCACATGACGACCCGTCATGGTTACTTTTACCAGACCACTGCCCGCTTCTGCATGCACTTCTTTATTGCCAAGCTCTTTTTTAGCATTTTCGACGTTTGCTTCGACTTTCTTTTGCATGGTTTGTGCTTGTTGCATCAATGCTTGGATATTCATAGTTGCCTCTTGGTTTTTTAATAATAAATAATGGGGGTTTTGATAATAAAAAATAAAATACTAATAGCAATTATACCGTTATCTTTACAAACTGTCTAAACCACGCGCCAAATCTTTGATGATATCTTCTACATCTTCTAGACCGACCGACAGACGAATCAGACCGTCTTTTACGCCTGCTTCTGCGCGCTCTTGGGCGCTCAAACGAAAATGGGTCGTTGTTGCAGGATGGGTAATCGTTGTTTTCGCATCACCCAAATTATTGGTGATAGAGACCATTTGAGTTGAATCAATGACATGCCATGCGGCAGATTTTGAATCACGCGTCTCTGATGGCTGCACTTCAAAACCCATAATTGCTCCAAAGCCGTCTTTCATATGATGCTGACGTTTGGTCAACTCATGCGATGGATGGTCGCTCAAGCCTGAAAAGTGTACGGTGCTGACATTGGGATGATTAACCAAAAACTTTGCCACTTGATTGGCATTACTACAATGCGCTTGCATACGTAATTTAAGTGTTTCAAGTCCTTTGGTAAAGACCCAAGCATTAAAAGGGCTCATGCTGATACCGCCTGAACGTATGACGGTAAACGCTTCTTGCATCAGCTTATCGCTACCGACTAACGCGCCACCAAGTACTCGACCCTGACCGTCTAAGTATTTGGTTGCAGAATGAATCACCACATCGGCACCCAAATCAAGCGGACGTTGCAAAGCTGGGGTGGCAAAGCAGTTGTCAACGACCAAGAGTATATCATTGGCTTTACATAGCTGGCTTAAAAAGCCAATATCACAAATCTGTGCCAATGGATTACTGGGGCTTTCGCAATAAATCACCTTGGTATTTGGTTGAACAGCATTTGCCCATGCGTCATTGTCGAAACAATCAACGTAACTGACTTCTACACCAAACTTTGCCATATAGTTATTAAACAGACCAATAGAGGAGCCAAATAGCTGATTAGCAGCAAGTAAATGGTCACCGGCTTTTAAGTACGCCAAACACATGGTCAAAATCGCACCCATGCCAGAGGCTGTTGCGACTGCACGCTCACCATTTTCAAGTGCTGCTAAACGGCGCTCAAAGGTACGTACGCTTGGATTGGTATGACGTGAGTAGACATTGCCCGTTTTAGTGCCATCAAAATGACTGGCAGCATCAGCTGCTGAGCTATATACATAAGAGCTGGTCGTAAAAATAGCTTCTGAATGTTCGCCCTCATCGGTACGATGCTGACCTGCACGTACTGCAATGGTTTGCATACCATAATCGAGTTCTAAATCCAGTGCATCATTGCACCAGTTTGCATCCAAGCCGTTTATATTGTCTTTATTTTGCGGTTGACTCATAAAGTTTCCATTGCCTTGATTGTTATTTATAATAGCGTTTATTTTTGATTATAAACATCACGCATTCGCGTTATCATATCATGATAAATTATTCCAAGCAGCAGCTTCAAAGCAGCAGTTTTCAGCGCTGACTGTCCATTATTTTGCCTAACGTATCACTTATTAGAAATAAGAAGCAAAAATTGTGCTACCTAGATCCAATAAGAACAATATCTAATACAGGCAATATTTTATAAAAGTAACGTATTTATAATAGGCACAGATGCCGACACCTGATAAGCTTAGCGGCGATTTAAACTTTGCCTTAGGCGATATTATCATATGCCTTATAATCAGTGTTATTATCTGCAAAACCACCAAGAAATCCATACATATTTTTTGGCAACTTCTCCATTATATAAAGGCTCACTAAGGTAATTTATTTATGTCGATGTTCAGTATAGAACCCAGCAACTTATCGTTGAGCCTGACACTCGGTCTCACCTTAGGTCTTAGTGGATGCCAAAGCTTACCCAAGCAGCCGCACTTGCCTGAAAGCCAAGCACTATCTGCACGGGTCAATGCTTTATACCAATCGGACATCAGCAAACAAGCTGAAATAGAAAAAGACGCCCAAAAAGAGGGCGATCCTATAAATACTACGACTGTCAGCACAGACCTTGCTACCCCAAACACGGATAGTCTTGATTTGGTTGCTGCCATCAGTCAACAGAGTGAGATTCACCCTGATTTATCAGGCTATCATCCAATTGTGACGGGCGCCAATGCTTTTGCCTCACGCAGTATATTGACAGGTATGGCAACGCGCAATATCGATGCCCAGTACTATATCTGGCACGATGATCAAGCCGGTCAGCTGATGCTCAAAGACTTATGGGATGCGGCGGAACGCGGCGTGATTGTACGTTTACTGCTCGATGATTTTAATAATAATGCTAAGTTTGATCAGCATTTACTGCGTTTTGCCAGTCACCCTAATATTGCTGTGCGTATTATCAATCCACTCATGCATCGTAAATTTCAGACTTTAAATTTTGTCACCGGTTTGCCACGTATCAATAGACGCATGCACAATAAAAGCATGATTTTTGATAAACAAATCACCATCATTGGTGGTCGTAATATCGGTGATGAATACCTAAGCAATGATAAAAGCAGTCAGTTCGCAGATTTGGATGTACTATTGATTGGTAAAGTGGTGGCAGATATTGACAATAGCTTTGCCAGCTACTGGTCAGCACCAATATCATTCGATATTCAAACCTTAGCGACTCTTGATAAAGGAGAGACGACTGACTTCGTACAAGGGCTCGATAAGTTAAAAGCCGATGAGAAAAGTAGTAGCAGTGGCAGTTTATCAGTGTATAAAGCAGCCATTGAAGACTCCTCTATCGATACGGATTTGATTAATAAACGAGTGCCGTTTCGCTGGACGGACATGCAGTTCTTGAGTGATGACGTCGGCAAATTGACCAAAACCGTGCCAGCAGACACCAATCTGGTGCATCAGCTGCGCACTTTGCTTGGTAGTCCATCAAAGAAACTGACTATTATCTCCTCCTACTTTGTACCGACCAAAGACGGTGTTAATACGTTGGTCTCATTAGCAGAATCTGGTATCGAAATCAAAATTCTCACCAATTCATTTGATGCAACCGACGTAACGGCAGTACATTCTGGCTATAGCCAATGGCGTCCTAGTTTACTGCGCGCGGGAGTCAAGATTTATGAGCTAAAATCAACCGCTTCTGAAGAAAAGCGCGAAAACAAACTTTGGAAAGCGCGTAGCCAATCTTCAACCAGTTTACATGCAAAAGCTTTCGCCGTTGATGACTATCAAGTATTCATTGGCTCATATAATGTTGACCCGCGCTCGGCTAATATCAATACTGAGATGGGCGTGATTATCAATGATGAGGAGCTTGCGACTCAGTTGCATGGTGCATTGAGCGATGACTTACTAAACCAAGCGTATGAAGTGAAGTTACTAGAAAACGGTGATTTACAATGGCATACCATGGAAAAAGATAAGAAAGTCATTTATGATTCAGAGCCGCGCGTCGATATCAGCGACCACGTTTGGCTGACCATCATGTCATGGCTACCTATTGATTGGCTTCTATAGGTATTTGCCGATAAAGGCGGAAGTTGAGTAAAGCTTAGGCTCAATGCTTAACTTTGAATTTATAGCCATATTTCACCCGAACACCCTTATTTCTACGATGAATCATTAGCAATGATGGTTTGTCGTTTTTTATTATAGAGAGTTATTTAGATAATAACCCTCTTAACGAATACCTTAATATGTGGATGCACGACCTATTATGCCTTCTCGTTCTCAATATGCACTCATGACGTCTAAAGATAGAAATATGGTCTTATTTACCTGCTATAGCAGTGCAATAGCATTTTTTGACTTTTTAATATATCTTTATCTTGCAGAGGTGATGGCAGCGACTATGTTTCCTGTCAGCTCCGATCCCAACACTGCAAAGATACAGGGACTTGCACTGTTTGCCATTGGTTATGTTGCACGTCCACTCGGTGGTGTTATCTTTGGACGTTATGGCGATATCAAAGGTCGCAAGCCTTTATTATTGATTAGTATCTTGGTCACGGCAGCAAGCTTATTCGCGATGGGGTGCCTACCTACTTATGCACAGTGGGGTTTGGCAGCGCCAGCATTGTTTATCGTCTTGCGAATCATACATGGCATGGCATACGGTCTTTATGTGCCACTTTCTTGGGTGTTTGTCGCAGAGCACGTGCCGCGCCAATATCTGTCTGTAGGCTGTAGCTACGTTACTGCAAGCTTTTTTGTGGGCGTTTTATTTTCTAATGCTTTTTTTCTCTGGTTAAACAGTACGTTGACCACTGAGCAATTGGCAGATTATGGCTGGCGTTTGCCCTTCTTTATCGCAGCTATCCTGACGGTCTTACCGCTCCTTGCCTGGCGATGGATAGAAGAAACACCGTTTTTCACTCAGATGAAAAGTTCAAGACCCAGTGATTATGTTGCTAAGCCTTTTACAACCCTATTTAAGCATTGTAAACATGCTATCTTTATTGGTCTTGTTCTCACTTTAATTGCCTCAAGTATTACCACAGTCGTTGTTATTTTACTGCCTGATTTGATTGAATTACGTTTTACACTTGATACTGACTTGTTTGGATTCTCGCACAGTCTTGGCATCGTCTTTATGATTTTTGGTTGTGTCTTTTATGGCATCATCTCTAACCATCAGAACTTTGGCAAAATCTTGATGATAGGCTCTATTATTTTGATCGCTCAAATGCTCGCCTTCTTCTATCATTTAGAGGCTAGTGGCGACTATATCCTTATTATGTATGCGCTTTTGGGGTTTTGTGCGGGTATTGTCGGCATGATACCTGCCATCTTGATTCAGCTATTTCCTACCAATGTGCGACTCACCGGAATGGCTTTTTGCTATAATGTCACTTATGGTATTGTTGGGGTATTGATACCGTTCGGGCTTGGCTACGCCACTTTATATGTGAGCTTTTCTCCTGCACTCTATATCGTCTTTATCGGTTTTATTGCCATAATTATGGGGATTTATTTTTATAATCTGCCTGAACTCAAAAGAATCAATCAGGTCATTTAGTAATATTTTATCCAAATAGGCTGATGTTTTATCCGCCTATTGATTATAGATTCACAAGCCCTTATAAGTGATTCGCAAACTGGCGCATACACCATAAGCATTTAGCATATACATCTTTAAAAATTTCTAAAAAATTAAGGCTTAACCACTATGGTTGATATGACCAACAAACGTCTTTCGGTTGCCCCTATGATTGATTGGACGACTACAGATTATCGTTATTTTGCCCGTATTTTTAACCCACATGTCTATTTGTATACTGAGATGATTAGTACAGGCGCGCTGATACATGGTAATCGCGCGCGGCATCTGCGCTTTGATGACCTTGAACACCCTCTAGTACTGCAACTTGGTGGCGCAGATATAACTGAGATGACGCAGTGTGCAGAATTTGCTCAGCAGTATGGTTATGATGAGGTCAATATTAATGTGGGCTGCCCCTCTGATCGTGTACAGCATAATAAGATTGGTGCTTGCCTAATGGCAGAACCCAATACGGTTGCAGATTTGGTCAAGCATATGCAAGCAGCTATCGATATCCCAGTGACGGTCAAACATCGTATCGGCATTGATGACTTTGACAGTTATGAATTTATGGCGGATTTTGTGCAGACAGTGGCAGCAGGTGGTTGTACACGCTTTATCGTTCATGCGCGTACGGCGTGGCTACAAGGCTTGAGCCCAAAGCAAAATCGTGAAATACCACCGCTACGCTATGAGGATGTTTATCGGCTTAAACAAGATTTCCCAACGCTTGATATTGAGATTAATGGTGGGATTGAGAGCATCGCTGATATTGAGGCACACCTTAAGCATATCGATGGCGTCATGATAGGACGTGCCTTTTATCATAACCCGTATCTGCTTGCCGAAGCTAATAGCTTATGGGACGACCCTATTCCTAGGCGTTCAGATATACTAGCGCAGCTGTATCCTTATTTAGAGGAGCAAATAGCTAAAGGGGAAGCGCTTCCAACGATGACTCGGCACTATTTAGGATTATTTCAAGGGCTGATGGGTGCGCGCAAATGGCGTCAAGCATTGAGCGGTAAGCCTCAATTGACCATCGATGATATCAAGCACGCGGCGACTGAAGTATTAGCCCTTAACCCTGATGCCTGATGCCTGATGCCTGATGCCTGATGCCTGATGAAACCTACTATTAAATAACAATGCATACGGCGTAAGTATTAATTATCAGATATTCACTGTTATTCTTTATGCTACTTGCGCCAAATACTGCCACATAGCCGCGCCGTTATTTATAATATGTAATAACATGGGCAATATCAGCGAGCCTGATTTGATACGCGCATAGCAAAATAGTAATGCTAACACCACGATGGTACTGATCTCGTAAATTCCATATTGCAAATGAATGACCGCAAATATCAAACTGGTCACTAGACTTGCTACGATTGCCCCGCGATATTCTGTATCAGGTGGCGAGGTGAATTGCTCTGCAATCGCCGACCACAATATGCCACGAAATATGAGTTCTTCATAAATGGGCGCGACGATAACCATCGCAAAAATAAGTAGCCATACTGAGCTGACAGACTGATATAAAGGATCTACAAACGCCAACGGTGATTTATCAAGCATATACGTCAATGCCTGACTGCCAATCATAAATATTAACAGCAGCCCTATCATGCCCATACCGACCGCCAATGAGAACGGTCTTAATGCCAAATACTGCTTTAAATTGCCGCCTCTCACGCGTATAACCAACGCACTGATTGCCACTAATAACACGCAGCCTATCATGATAGAAATACTGACAACCGTTCCATCATTGCTGCCAAAAAAGAAAATATCGCCGACCGTTGCGCTTTTGGCAGTTGGTAATACCAGTTTGCCAGCGATGTAAATCCCGATCAATTGACTGATAAAGAAAAAAACCACCATGCCTATGATAAGCAGTAAAGTGCCTAAGCATGTGAATAAAGGCTGAGGATGTATGACAACTTTGTTGTTTTCAGCGGTGCTCTTATTTGGCATTCGCATTGACATAATAGGTTTACTCGAAAAGATACTGAAGCATTACTTAAAAACTGCTCACAAAGACAATCAGTTTAGCGTAAGGAAATTGATTAAAAACAAAGTCTGTTGTTATTTGGCAGATAACTGTTTTTCAATCAATGCTAATACCTGCTCTGACACAGACTCTGGATGCTCAAGTGGAAACATATGACCGCCCGCATGAGTAATATAAGGAATACGTAAGCGCGACTTTATTTGTTGCGGGAATCGACGTTTTAAAAAGATACTGTCCTCACCAATAATCAAGGTAACTGGCACTTTAGGGGCTCGATTTGGGGTCAACCAATACCAAGAAGGGTTGGTGCGAAAGACGGCGACTTCACTGGCTTTTGGAATCGCCAAGGTAACTTTACCATCGGCACGCTCATGCAGACCATGCTCAATATAACCTTGAAAACTGCGCTCAGTAAAATCTTTAAAAAATCCTTTATGGCGCAGTTTGTCATACGCATCTTCTCGGCTATCCCATACGTCACGGCGATGCTTAGACACGCCAGCTGGCGATAGCTTATCCATCAAACGATTATTCATCAATGGCAATCGATCTGCTGTCTTGGCAAGATGCCATAGCAAGCTAACTTTGCCATAAATCCATGGTGGATCCATCAGAACGGCTTGCGAAAAGTACTCAGGTGCACGGTACAACGCTTGCAAGGTACACATGGCACCAAGCGAATGCCCGACGGCTACGACTTGCTTAACGCCATGTTTTTTACAGGTATCTTTGACGCTATCGACAATCTGCTGCGTGAGACTTCGCCATTGGTTATCGACCGGATAATCAGGCGTATCGCCTAACATGGAGATATATTCAATAGTAAAAAATTCAGCCAATTTCTCAAAAAACGGCTCATAGACAGGACTTGGCATTCCATTGGCATGAGCAAAATGGATGACTGGTTTTTGGGTTATTTTCGATATCGGTAAGGACGCAAAAGACTGCAAATTGACTTCACTCATGACACATTCTCATTAGTTGTTATAATGGTTTGTATTGTATTTATGGTTTTAAATGCTAGATAGCGACACATAAATAAGGCTGAGCGTAATCATACGCTCAGCCTTAACAATCATACACGGTAACGCTAAAAATTAAAGTCTATTAACGCATCTGCGCGTTGCCTTCTTCTGATGGCAAGAGATCAAGATTGATGCTTGAACCCACACCTGCGCCCAATTTAACGGCGAAGCGATCCATAAATAATTGGAACGGATCACTTGGCGTATAATTAACCACGTTATTTAATTTAAGCTGCTTCTCTAAACTTGAGATACTGCCTTTTTTGTCCGCCAAGCCAAGCTCGATAGATTGCTCACCTGTCCAAAACAGTCCCGAAAACAGCTTATTTTGTTCAGGATTTTTTAAACGATCGCCACGACCTTCTTTTACGGCATTGATAAAATGCTTATGAGTATTGTCTAGCACTTTTTCAACATGCTTTTCTTCATAATCCGTTAGGGGACGTGACAGGCTCAAGATATCTTTATATTCACCTGCTGTAATGGTGCGATCTTCTACGCCGACCTTGTCCATCAAGCCTTTTACATTATAGCTTGGCATAATGACGCCGATCGAACCGACTAGGCTTGATGGGTTGACATAAATCTCATCAGCCGCTGATGCGATATAATACGCGCCAGAAGCACCCATATCGCCAATCACTGCATAAAGCTTTTTATCTGGATATTCTTTACGCAAATCCATCATAGTCTGCCAGATTTCATCTGACTGTACAGGCGAACCACCCGGTGAGTTGATATCGAGCGCCACTGCCTTTGAGTTACTGTTTTTAAAGGCGCGTGTGAGCGCATCATTGACATCATAAGCATTAGCGACATCACCACTGCTAATAGTTCCTTGAAGCTCAACCACTGCCAAATGCGGCTTACTGGTATCTATACCATCAAGACCAGTGGGTGCTTCAGTACTACAGCTACGACCAATCGTCAAAAATATCAATAAAATATAGCCAAAGGTCAGTAGCTTAAAGAAAATACTCCAACGACGGGCACGGCGTTGCTCGACCACGCTTGCTAATAAAGTATTTTCAATCAGTCGCCATTCTTGCCCGCTCGGCTGGTTTGACTGCTGCATCGGTGCTGGCTGATTTGCCGAATTATCAGGACGTTTGTTAGGGTCTGGCGGCCAGTTGGGCATATAACTTCCTAAGTAGAAACAATGTAAAACGATAAAAGACAGATTATATAAACTTACGACAGAAAATTCGAGATTCTTACTGTTTAAGTTTTCTGTATGAATAGGTGGTTAAGTATGGTGCCATTTTACTCGTGGTTCAATAGCATCTCTGTGAAATACGTGTATTTTATAAATGTGATATCACAAATAAAACACTATCACTAGATATTAGGAGTTCCCAATAACATCTGCAACATTATTGATATTGGAACAATTCTTAATCACCCTCTTTGAATAGCGCATCAGAAGATAAAGCAACTTCTAACGGTTTATTATCATAGGTGATTATCTCATCTATTTGTTGCTGGCTGATTACCTCATTCGAGATATGTGAGGTACTGTGACCCAGCCATATCGTATGATTCATGGCTATATTGCTATTGGTTAAATCAGCCGAGCATAGTAACGACCACATTTGCCAAGTTCGCTCATGCGTATCTGCATTCAAAATTAGCCGCGATTGCGACATATTTGCTTGGTCAGGTAGTGGTTTGCTTTTTGACATAAGTGTTTGTGAGTTAGCAGGTAATGACTTGAGAGGATCATTTGCTTGATACTTGAGTACTCGTATGGGCGTGCTACTATCAATAGCCACAGTACAATCCCAAACACTAGCATCATCTATCTTGCTCCAGCCTGTGATTGCTTGCAACGTTAATTTGCCATTTGGCAGCTGCCATATTTTACCGGATTCGCAACGTTGGGCGCTGATAGTTGCCGTCTTTTGAGAGTCCGTAGTAACTTTATAAGCTTGATACAGCGCAGACCAACGCTCACTATGTCCTGCTTGCCAGTATTGGCTCACAGGCAATCTCTGACTGAGTTGAGCGACTATCATGGGTAAGAGCTCTGAATCATTAGGAGCCACTGCGCTGCTCTTTTTATCGTAAACGCGTGAATCAGTCACGCCACTACTACTGCTTTGTACGACGATGCCCTCTAGCTTGTTGACAGATAAGCTACCCAATTGCTGCGCTAACATGGCAGAGAATTTATCTGCCGTCAGATTGCTAGGCATGGTCTTAATTTTAGTATTACTGGGTCTATGATCTGCCAAAAACAGCCAGCTGGTATTTTTGGCATCTTTATCATTGACGACCGGATATTGTAATAAAGCGGCACTTATATAATGATCACCCGTTGGCAATATATATAGAGTGGGTGTCGTAGTCAGTGACTGCTGATTGGCATATACCGTCATTACCAAAAGACTGAGCGGTGGCAATACTAGCCAACGACTGATCAGACCGCGAGGTAGCAACCAAGGTAACATGGTTAATAATGCCATAAGCAAAATAGCGGCATTGACGGGCGTATAAAGCCACGCATCTGATAGCACAGGCATTGCCGTTAGCCATCCTATCAGTTCGTGTAGGTTACTGACAATCGCAGTGACTAACATCCAAATAATATCAGCTACAGACGGCAATATGAGATAGCAAAGCCCAGCCAATAAATTAAGCGGTACGATAATCCAACCAAATAAGACAATAGCAAAAAGATTTACGATTAACCCCCATAATGAGGTTTTGCCAAAGAGCAACAACGTTACAGGTAATAGAGCGAGGAACAGCCAACACTGTAACTTAAATAAGCGCTTAAAACTTAGCCATAGACGTCTGAGTAATTTGTCATAGGAAGTAGAGGGTTGGTTTGATGTTAATAGCTGATTTTGTGAGGTATCTTCATATTTAAGCAATAACGCCACGGCAATAAAGGACAGCCAATAACCTGCTTGCCATAATACATAAGGGTCATGCCATGCCATCAGTACTGCCAGAGCAAATAATACGCGCATGGTACTGACAGGTAATAAAGTTAGTCTTGTCAGACCAATTGCCAGTAGCATCCATGCGGTACGTGCAGCGGGCACATCAAACCCTGTAAACAATGCATAAATAAATGCGGCGCTAATCATCACCCACCAACGTACGTGCCAGCGCGGAATATAGCGATATAAAGCGGGATACATACGATTAGCTAGTAGAATAACTATACCAGCCAGCACAATCGCTAAAAACAAAACATGCGTACCCGATATTGCTAATAAGTGTGAAATGCCAGCCAACTGATATAGATCTTTGGTCTCACGATTAATTAAACTGCGATCACCGGTCAGCAAGCTTAATGTGACCGCTTTTGCTTGTTGCTCTGCAGCAGTATTTGTAGCCCAATCTTTATAAAAGTGCTGACGTAATTGCCAACGCCCTTGGTCAATAGCAGTACGCAACCGTGTTAAATAAGAATCAGAAGAGAGTAAATGTGAATTTGAATGTGACTGTGGGTGACTGGATGGCAAAATCGCGCTGCTGGTAGCCAGTATATTGGCAACGCCGTCAATGTGCCGACTACGTAGCCAGCGATAACTATCAAACCCTGATGGGTTATTTGATACTTGCTCAGAAGTAGCAAGCGGTGCCAGCGTCAAGGTCATAAACAATCTATCACCCGGCTGCAAATGATTTAAGTCAGCAATCTGACTTTGTTTTTCTGTTTTCTTAGATTTTTTCTGAGAGTTAGTCTTAGATGACTGTTTGGCTGGATTTTTTGGATAAGCATTGAGTAGGACGCGGTATACCTTATCTTGAACAGCGTTTTCAGCAAGTGTGTTTTGATGTGAAGATATGGCATTTGAAGACTCATACTTGATATCATTGCCGCTTAGGCTATTATTTAGCCCTGCTCCATATTCCGCTGTCACTCTATTCAAGTCTTGCGCTGTCAGCTCAGAAACCAATGGCAATATTTGACTGATGATCGCCACTTGCCGATAGCCAGTATCGGTACCAGCATCATACACACTATCGCTTATTCCCTCTATATGAACCAAAGCCTGCACACGCATTGGCTCAGTAATTTTTTGATCGTCTGCTTGTTGATGACTTACTAGTGCCTTCAAACCACTGCCGATAACCAAAGTGCTTGCTAGTATAGCGATTGATATAAAATAGAGAATACGAGAAGCAAACCTAGAGTGATGAGACGTATTTTTTACGGAATTGATAGGATTAACTGACGGGATAGTAAACTGGCTGATCAAAATTAAAATAAAGGTAAGAAGTACGAATGAAATAGTCAGAACAGGAGTGCTGGCGCTATCCATAAATAGCGGCATTATTGGTATAGGCGTGCTATCAGCAACCGCCAAAACACCCATCATAGCAAGGATGATAAAGCTACCTATTAACCAATACACCAGTGCTCCTTGCGTGATATTTGAAATAATATATAGCATCCACTAAAAAACCGTAATGTGCTTGCTCTATTACCTTGGCGCTAAATACCACTACATCAAGCCATGGTATTTATCCGGATATTATCCTATACTAATTGCACACACTAGGATGGTGATTGTCTAACGTTCTCTTTACGTTTTTCTGATAGAATTCTTATCTATACTTTTATCAATAACATGACTGCCTATCTGCCTATTATTATGATTGAGCGGGCTGCAGACAATGAGTAAAGGCAAATCTGTGCCAAAAAAACGTTTAAAAGACTTATTACCTACCCCTGAGAAAGTGTTAGAAAGTCGCACATTAAAACTGTTTGCGCCGCAACTTTCTGACCCACGATTGTGGCATTTTAATCGCCATAGCTTAAATAAAGCCGTCTATATCGGCGTGCTGAGTGCCTTTTTTCCATTGCCAGGACAGATGTTATTAGCATTGATTGGTGCGCTTATTTTCCGTGCCAATGTCCCTATGGCACTGGGCTTAACTTGGATTACCAATCCACTCACCACCTTACCGGTATTTTACGCTGGATACTATATCGGTGCCGAAATACTCGATCTGCCAATGATTAGTTTACGCACGATTGGCAGGATGATCTCTGACTTAAGTTTATGGATTATATCGGACGGCGCCAACCCCTTTATTACTTATAAAGGAACTGTGTCCTTAACTGCATTTTGCCTAGGTCTGACTATCTTAGCCATTATTACAAGCATCGTCTGCGGCTTAGCGTTTAAAGCCATTTGGCGCTATAAGACTGTCACGAGTTGGCAAAAAAGGCAGCTTAGCTCTTTAGATAAGCCGCCCGAACTTTAATAAATGCTATCAATCCTCATCTCTATTTGCTTCAATAGCATTAAGGATGTTGTCAGTGAGCTTATTATCCATCACAAAAACTTCAACCACTTCTTCGTTTTTGAGCAATACATAACGCTTACCTGTCGCACTGTCTTGAACCTTTAAATCAAAATCAACACCTGCCAAAGTAATACGATCGAAAACGGGCGTCAATAAATCTATTTGACCTTGTTTATCGAGCGTATCAAATAACGCGGTATCCATATAAAGGTTTAGTGGCTCATCACCTTCTTCAATACTGCCAAAAGCAGCAATCGGGTCGTCATCTTTATCCATTATATTTATCCTTACTCAATCAATAGACTGCTATCTTGCAATCCTTTTCTATTATATTTTAGTAATTTTCCCAATGACCATTACGTAAAAGCAGCTGACGATCAGCAAGCGCCGCTAGATTTCGATCATGAGTGACCATCAATAGTGCCGTTTGCATCGTACTTTGCAGCTCTGATAATAATCCAAAAACGCTTTGTGCGTTATCATAATCTAGGTTACCTGTTGGCTCATCTGCCAAGATAAGCGACGGTTTGGTGACTAAAGCACGCGCAATCGCCACGCGCTGACGCTCACCGCCTGACAACTCACCCGGTCTATGAGCCAAACGATGTTCAAGACCAACACTGTTTAAAATATCGATGGCTTGCTGACGCGCTTCAGCCGTCGATACTTCTGGGCGCATTAGTAGCGGCATGGCAACGTTTTCAATGGCAGTAAATTCAGCCAATAGATGATGAAACTGATAAATAAATCCCAAATGCTTATTACGCATCGCACCGCGTTCGGTCTCATTCATACTGTTTAATAACTGACCATGCAACCAAACCTCACCGCTGGTTGGCGTATCAAGCCCACCAAGTAGATGGAGCAAAGTACTCTTTCCTGAGCCACTGGTACCAACGATAGCGATACGCTCACCAGCGGTGACAGTCAAATCCAAACCGGTCAAGACTTGGGTGCTCACGGCACCTTCATCGTATATCTTATTAATATTGGTCGCTTTTAAGATAGCAGACATAATGCTTCCTTTATTTTATTTATAACGGCATTAACGCCTATAAATTACTCGTAACGCAGCGTTTGTGCAGGCTGAATTTTAGCCGCTCGGCGTGCTGGATAAATGGTCGCCAAAAAGCTCAATATAAATGACGCACTGGTAATCAATACCACATCCGCCAAACGCAGCTGCGATGGTAGATAGTTCACAAAATAGGCATCAAATAAATTTAGACCAAAGCTATTATTAATAAAGCCCAAAATATCACTGACCGTTAATGCAAATATCACGCCCAATATCGTACCTGCAATGGTACCAATAAAACCAATCACCACACCTTGTACCATAAAGACTTGGGTAATCAGACGCGGTGAGGCGCCAAAAGTTTTTAAGATAGCAATGTCAGCCTTTTTATCTGTGACTAGCATCACTAAACTTGAAACAATATTAAAAGCTGCCACGAGGATGATTAAGAACAGTAGCAAGCCAACCATGGCTTTTTCCATTTGGATAGCACCAAATAGATTGCCATGCGTCTGGGTCCAATCACTAGGATATAATTGCTCTGGCGCAATCGCCGCCGCTTTTTGTGCTGCCATTGGCGCTGTAAAGATATCATGAAGCTTCATACGGATACCTTGGGCGCCCTCTGGTAAACGCAGTAATTTTGCCGCATCGCCCATTGGAATAAATGCCATGAGACTGTCCACTTCTGGACTAATAGAGAATATACCAGTCAAGGTAAAGCGTTTAAAGCGTGGTATCACACCAGCAGGTGATGGTGATGCTTCTGGCAGCACAAGAGTGACTTTGTCACCCAACTGCAACCCTAGTGATTGCACCATACCTTCACCAAGCACAATACCGAACTCGCCATTCTTTAGCGTATCGATATTGCCTTCTACCATATGCTCATTGATGATAGAAACGTTTTTCTCATACTCAGGATCAACACCTGTCACCATGATGCCAGCTACTTGACCATTCGAGGTCAACATACCTTGCAACTGGATAAAAGGCGCGGCCGCAACCACTTCCGGATCTTCTTTAATCTTATCAGCGACTTGCTTCCAATCACCGATAATCTCGGTTGATGTGACAGTCGCTTGCGGTACCATACCCAAAATACGCGTTTTTAGCTCACGATCGAAGCCGTTCATGACTGACAGTACGGTAATCAATACTGCCACGCCAAGCGTCAGACCAATCATTGAGATCAGTGATATAAAAGAGATAAAACCATTACTACGTTCTGCTCGGGTGTACCGTAAGCCGATAAATAACGCTAAAGGACGAAACATATTCAAACTCTTTATCTTATCTACGTGCGACTTTATGTAGGTTACAAAACAAATAGCGGCAATTGCATCATACTTTTGCAGCTGCCACAAAAACATATCAATCGAACACAAAAACAGGGTGTAAGACAAGCCAAATGTGGCTGTCAAAAGGGAGCTAGTTTGACACAATTTGGCTAACAGGTGCCAGTCATTACCGAAAACTGTCCAGATTTTATAATAAAAAATGCGGTTTTATGATTATTTTTTATAACAGACTTGCTATTCTCTGTGTCTATACCTATATATTGTATGCTAAGGACAATTGTCATTAACCCCTCATTGTTGTTTGTTGCCTCTTTACTGACGGCATTGCTGACCATCATAAACCCCTCTTTTCAAGTGGTACATGGTACTCAGCGATCACAGTTTCAGACCCAAACCTCATGGCTGACTTAAGTTTGAGTATTTTCATGACCATTAATTATCAATATAAAAACATCCAATCTCCTACCAAAATCACCTTAACTGATGAGCAATCAGCTGGTCACGGTGACCATTGGCGTATTCTGACTGATGACATGAGTCATGATGTACCTGAATGGTTACAACAGATGATTGAAAAAGCAGCGATGCCTAAAGGCCTTAATACCGATGTCAGTGCCAAAGACAGCTGTTTATTGCTATCTGAGAACCAGCCTTGTCATATCAATCAAGTACTGGCAATGAAGGATGGCAAGCCTGAATGCTTTATCAATGCCTATCCTTGTGTCGATAGCCCATATGGATTGAGCTGTAAAATCGAGCGTATGATTGTCAATGACAACTCACACGATGCCGTATTACGCTTACGTACCACTGATGGCAGCATCATCTATGCTTTTGATCAGCTATATACGGCTAACCGTCATTTATACCAACGTGATACCAGCTATTTTGTGAACTTTAGCGCATGGGCACATGAGATCAAAATCAGTGAACAAAATGAAGTCATCAAAGTAGAAGACCAAGAAGCGATACGTTATCACCGTGCTTTTAATGATATCGTTGCGGCAAACGATGGAAAAATGCCGGATGACCTACAAGAACAAATCAAAGCATGGCAACCAGAAACCAAAGAACAAATGGCGCCGGTCGAGATCAATCTGGGTCATATGTGTGCTTATTTGTTTGGCGATACGTTAGGTCAAGAAGATGAAGCATGGTGTCAAGGTCAAGTACTTGGCAAGCAAGAAACCCTATTTAATGGTAAAACGATTATTCTGTTTGATGTGGTGGTACTGCGCGAACAAGATGCTGATCCGTTTGTGATGCGTATTGGGGCGCTAAAAACATCTGATACTGCCTCTATTAACGTTCATGATTACGTACAAGCAAACGTATGGCTACAAGCGGCCATTTATAAAGAAAATCAGCAAGCAGCACAATCGAAAGCCAGCTAGTCAGATTTAGATTGTTTTAGACAAATAAAAAGCCCCTAATTGATTTTAGGGGCTTTTTATTTATCTAAATACGATTAAATTAATAACGACTCTAAGCCATTGTAGTCATTGACTTAACATTGCTATAAAGCGCTTTTTGCTCAGCACTTGGACGAGCCGTCTGTACTGCCATCAACTGTGACATATCGCCTTCGACACGAATCTTGCCACCCATAAAGGCGCCCATGATTTCATTGGTATCGAAATCAGTGATGATGGATTGTAGGATACTACGATCAAGCAATAACGTGGTGGTCGCTCCATCGTTTAAGCCGCGATGTAATAGACCGTTTGCAAAGTTGGCTTCGATGTCTTGATCGCTATCAGATACTTTTAGATTGACGATCATATTCGCAAGTGCGGGCGGCAAATTAAGCTCACCTGCTTCTTGACCCATTTGCTCAACTTGCTCAAACCATTCATCTGTCAAAAAAACTGCCATATTATTATCCTTAATACCTATTGTTGTTAATCGGTGCTAGGTCAGCACCTTTCGTGCTCTAACCTAACAGCCAGTTAAATGCCAAAAAACTTACTACTACAAGGTGACTATTTTATATAATAAGCACTTTATTATGGATACTGCTCAGTGGCATTATAAGATGCGACTTTACAATAAGTAAAACTTATTTGTAGAACAAATAATAAAATTGTTACAAAACCTTGTTCATAGTTAATCCATACAAACTTGTGAATACTATCTTTTTTCATCTATAGAATAGTCATGAAATTGGGTATAAAATAAGTGGATAGCATAGCAGTGATAAGTTGCTTGCTAAGATTTTACTAAAGAGTTTGTATTTTGGCGCATAGTTCTGATGATATTTGATTAGGTTTGCGTTACAATACCCTTAAACAGAGTCGGGAGTTTTAACTAAACATTACGTAAATATGTTTTTTTGTCAGCTATCGCTAGCATACATTGACGGTCGATACCTTCTTATCACCGGTTGAACATCAGTATCTATCTTGGTTTGTACGGCTTTTGGCGGTGACAATTAAGATAAATACTCAGCCTCAATAGATGTTTGATGCTCGAGAACGGCACATTTTCTTATTAAACCTGACAACATATTAACAATCCTACTATCAATCAGCTTCGCGAGCAGTGCGCTTTAGTACTGCTCTCTACCCATCAGCAATCACTGATATCTAGACCATGCTTAGCTTGATAGTTAATACCGTCAGCCTGATAAGACGAGTGAAAACAGCCTTTACCAAAGCCATTGTTTGGTTATGATCTTTATCATGATCTAGATGACATGGCATGTTAGTTAATTCTGTTGATAATTCGGGCTGTAAAGGAATCATCCAATGAGTTTACAAAACACAGCACTCGCCCCCATTGACCGTGAATATGAAATTACTATCGTAAGATTCTTTACGGTTATGGCCGTGGTATGGGGCATCGTCGGCATGAGTATTGGTGTGTTCATTGCTTCTCAGTTAGCATGGCCAGCACTCAATTTTGACATTCCATGGCTGACTTTTAGTCGTTTAAGACCACTGCACACCAATGCGGTTATTTTTGCGTTCGGTGGCTCAGCCTTGTTCGCAACGTCTTATTACATCGTTCAGCGTACTTGTAAGACAAGATTATTTGCGCCTTACTTAGCTTGGTTTACCTTTTGGGGTTGGCAGACGGTTATCGTAGCGGCTGTTATCACCTTACCATTAGGTTTAACCTCGACTAAAGAATACGCTGAGCTTGAGTGGCCGATTGATATCCTTATCGCATTGGTATGGATTTCATATGCTATTGTCTTCTTCGGTACGCTAATTAAGCGTAAAACGTCACATATTTATGTGGCTAACTGGTTCTTTGCTGCCTTTATTATTACGATTGCGCTACTGCATATTGTAAACAGCATGGCGATTCCTGTTAGTGCGTTTAAGTCTTACTCGCTATTTGGCGGTGCAACCGATGCCATGGTGCAGTGGTGGTACGGGCATAATGCGGTAGGCTTCTATTTGACGGCTGCTTTCTTAGGCATGATGTATTATTTCGTGCCAGTACAGATTGGTCGCCCAATTTATTCTTACCGTTTGTCTATCGTTCACTTTTGGGCATTGATTGCTTCATACATGTGGGCTGGTGGTCACCATTTACATTATTCAGCGCTTCCAGATTGGACGCAGTCATTAGCAATGGTATTTTCTATTATTCTATTTGCTCCATCTTGGGGTGGTATGATTAACGGTGTACTAACGCTTTCAGGTAGTTGGGATAAGCTACGTACCGATCCGATCATTCGCTTTATGATTGTCGCTTTGTCATTCTATGCCATGTCGACGTTTGAAGGTCCAATGATGTCTATTAAGACAGTCAATGCGCTATCGCATAATACGGATTGGACAGTTGGTCACGTACACTCAGGTGCGCTTGGCTGGGTTGGTATGATTACCATTGGTTCGCTATATGTACTGTTACCACGTATTTATAACAAGCCAAAAATGTATTCTATCAGCTTGATCACAACGCATTTCTGGCTAGCAACAGCGGGTACCATCTTCTATATCGTATCTATGTGGATTTCAGGTATTGGCCAAGGCATGATGTGGCTTGCGACTAACCCTGATGGTACTTTGGTATACAGCTTTGTTGATACCGTTGAGTTCTCGCATTTCCCATATATTGGTCGTGCGTTTGGTGGTCTTCTGTATGTATCTGGTATGTTTGTGATGGCATATAATGTCTATAGAACAATCAAGATGCCAGAAGGTAAGCCAGTAGACATTGCTGATCCGACTGATCATGAACCTAGTGTCGATCAAATCTCGACAGCTAAAGTATAAGGAGCGATCATGGCTGGTACACCGCATGAAATTATTGAAAAAAATACAGGCTTGTTGGTCATCGGTATCGTTATCGCTATTAGCTTTGCAACGCTCGTTGAGATTGTACCGCTGATATACGATTATAGAGGTGCTGAAGAAGGTGGTGTGAACACTCCTCTCCCTTCTATGGAGCCTTGGACTGCGCTTGAATTTGAAGGTCGTGACATCTACATTCGTGAAGGTTGTCATGTCTGCCATACCCAAATGGTACGTCCATTACGTGCTGAAGTTGAGCGTTATGGACCATACTCACGTGCTGCCGAATCAACGTGGGATCACCCTTTTCTTTGGGGCTCAAAACGTACTGGTCCCGATTTAGCACGTGTGGGCGGACGTTATTCTGAAGATTGGCAAAGACAACATTTGATTGACCCACGTTCATTAGTGCCTGAATCAGTCATGCCCGGTTTCCCATGGCTTGCGACCAATGAAGTGAATGGTTCTAATGTTCAAGCCAAAATGCGTCTCTTCCGTGATCGCTTCGGTGTGCCTTATACTGAAGAAGATATTGAAGGCGCTCCAGATGCTGTGCTTGGTGCTACTGAGCTTGATGCTTTGGTTGCCTACCTGCAGCAGTTAGGTACCGCAATGGAAGGACAGCGCTAATGGGTATTGGTGAATTACAAACAATTGCGACCGTTTCTGCCTTTATTGCCTTCGTAGGTGTTGCATGGTGGGCGTATTCGCCAAAAAACAAAAAACGCTTCGAAGAAGATGCACAACTTGCGCTTGATGACGAGGATATCAAATCTCTGTCTGACGAGCAGCGCGATAAGGATAAATGATGACATTCTTTTGGAGTTCTTGGATAACTATACTAAGTATCATGTGCTGGGCGTTTATCCTCGGTATTTTACTAATGGTCTTAAAATTCAAACCAGAAGTAGAAGATGATGGTACCACAGGGCATGAATACGACGGTATTCGAGAATATGATAAAGCGCTGCCTAAATGGTGGCTAGTGATATTTTTTGGATCAATCATTTGGGGTGTTGCTTACTGGGTATTCTTTCCAGGTATTTTCCCCTCAAAATGGGAAGGCATCACAACTGTAGAAGTCGATGGCAAAACTTTGCCATGGACCTCTAAAAACGAGCTTTACAGTGAGCTTGAGAGTAACAACAAAGTATTTACGGATAACTTTGAGAAAAACATTTTGGCAAAAGCAGATGCCAGCGGTGCTACTAAGACCCTAGCCAGCTTATCTGAGATGCAAGCGACTATGCGTCGCAGTGAAAAGCCGCCTGCAGATCTGCAAGCTCAAATTGATGAGAAAATTGCAGAACTATCACCTTATGTAGAAAAGCTATCTGAAAACCCGAATGCGTTAAAAGTCGGTAGTCGCTTATTCTTACAGAACTGTGCGGTCTGTCATGGCTCAAACGCCAAAGGTGCTACAGGTTATCCAAATCTAACCGATAATGATTGGTTATATGGCGGCGAAGCGTCAAACATCTTAACGACGTTACATAATGGTCGAGTCGGCGGCATGGCTGCATGGCGTGATCAACTTGGTGAAGATGGTATTCGTGCTGTTTCTGAATATGTGTTGTCACTATCTGGTAACCAACCTGGTTACGAGCTTGATAAAGCCCAAGTTGCTCAAGGTGAAGCTATCTTTAAAGAACCTACCAACTGTGTGCTTTGTCATGGTCCAGAGGGTAAAGGTATGATTTCAGCGGGTGCGCCAAACTTAACAGATAATATCTGGTTATATGGTGGCGATCGCGAGACTATTCGAGAAACATTACGTTATGGTCGTGCAGGTGTGATGCCTGAGTGGGAAACCAAGCTAGGTAATGAACGTATTATGTTGCTTGCTGCCTACGTATATTCATTATCAGATAGAACTGTTCAACCTGCTGCTAAGGCAACTTCTGTTGCTGCTGCAATGCCGAAACAAGTGGTAAGTACAGAGAAGACGGTTAACTAATACGGTTAATTTTAACTATAGTTACTTGGTTAGCAGCTATCTCATTGACGAGTAGATTTAGATAAAGGGAGGTCTGTCATTACAGTCCTCTCTTTTTTATTAAAAATATTTAAGCTTTGTCATCAATTATGGCTTTTAGCAGTACTACTATTTGTAGCCTAATAGCCCTCATATAGATATTGCTTTTTAACACTCTCACCCCATTTATAGTAGGGAGAATGTTAAAATAGTTAGACCATAAGACATTGGTGACAGAGCCATTTCAGCTTTTTTGCCAATTATTGATCATCCCTCATTTGGTAGACGAATTAAACACATTTTAATTTTTATCTCTCTACTTACTGACATTGATAACACCGCACATCCACCTATCTTATTTTTATAATAGATGTTTGTTACCCATGCCAGCAGACTGATTCTTTTTTTAAAGAGGCACGTTTATGTCAGCACCACAATCTAATAAAATCCCTGTACAGCAAGTAGATCTTGATGCCACAAAGCATCGTGTCCATCCACGATTTGTGACTGGTTTCTATCAAAACATTCGTGTTATTACGATGTATGCACTTTTAGCGGCGTTTTTGCTGTTGCCGTGGTTACGCTATAACGGACGACAAGCTATTTGGTTTGATGTGCCATCGCAGCATTATTATATTTTTGGCATGACATTTTTGACGCAGGATTTTTATTTTATTGCCGCCTTTGCTATCATTGCAGCCTTCGCCTTATTTATGGTAACAGTCTATGCAGGGCGAGTTTGGTGTGGCTATGCTTGTCCCCAGACCATTTGGACGCATTTATTTCAATATGTAGAAAAATGGGTGATTGGCGATCGTAATAAACGCATTAAGTTTGATAAAGAACCAATGAGCGCAACCAAGATGTTTAAACGCTTCTTGATATATTTTATCTGGTTTGTGTTTTCCATGATTACCGCCACGACCTTTGTAAGTTATGTATCGGGTACAGATGCTCTATACAATAGCTGGCAGATGATTGGTTTTATCCCCTTCCCTGATTGGGCGACGTGGATTTGGGTATCAGTATTTATCTTTGCGTTTTCGACCTACGTCAATGCAGGTTATATGCGCGAGCAGATGTGTATCCAAATCTGCCCTTATGGTCGTTTTCAAAGTGTGATGTTTGATAAAGATACCTTGGTGGTTTCTTATGATTATGAGCGCGGCGAGCCTCGCGGTGCTCGCAAAAAAGGCACCAACCCTGAGAATTTAGGCGACTGTATCGAGTGTCAGATGTGTGTACAGGTCTGCCCTACTGGGATTGATATTCGTGATGGATTACAAGTAGCTTGTATTCAGTGCGCCGCCTGTGTGGATGCTTGTAATGAGATAATGGATAAAGTGGGCTATCCACGCGGACTTATCCGCTATACCACAGAGCGTCAATTGGCTGAAAAAGAGAAGAGCCGTGTCTTTCGCCCTCGTTTCTTCGCTTACTTAACACTTCTCACGATACTTTGTGGCGGTGTTTTATACGCTTTGAATGACCGTGTGCCATTAGAGATTGATATACGGCGTGACCGCAATCAGTTGTCTTCATTGAATCAGCAAGGCATGATTGAAAACAGTTATATCGTTAAGCTGACCAATAAAACCCAAGATGCCCATACTTATAAAATAACGCTCGCACCGCAAGAGGGTTTGAGCTTGGAGATTCGCTTTAACGATGTACCGTTAGATGCCGGTGAAAGCTTTGATATGCCAGTTAGTATCTATGGCGACCCTGATGTGATTGAATTTGGTCAAACACCCGTGACTTTGAATGTCAGTAGTGAAGACGGCAAATATCATGTTAGTAAGCAGAATGTTTTTACCACTCAAGGTCAGTAAGTATTAATATTCATTGTTAAATGATACCTACCAGTGAGTTAGCGCTTGATAGCTCACTGGTGATTGAGTTACCTTACCTTGGCAGCTTTTGGCTGTCAGCTTTATCCGTTGATACGGTTACTAGATATCTGATTAATAGGTATGTTATGTCCAGTCCAGCCCCAAATTTTAAGCATCAAGACAGCCAGCCATGGTATAAAAACTATATGGTGGTTATTTTTGTCATTGGTATGCCAGCTTTTGTCGTCATTGCTTGCATCTGGTTTGTTTATTACTCTTATCAGATTCGTGATAGCGTGGTACGCGACGACTGGTATATGGATGGTAAAACCCTTTATCATGATGTGTCGCGTGACAAGTTGACCTATGATTTAGACTTGCATGGACAAATGCAATTTGCAGACAATGGCGATGTTGTGTTTTATCTGAATTATCCTGAGCAAAGTTTGCAGTCGGGTAAACTGATTAATGGCAGTCCACTTAGCTATCCTGAAACACTGGATCTGTCTATATCTCATGCCACTGACATTAAAAAAGACCGTGATGCGGTGTTAAAGCATCTAGAAGGCAATAAATATAGCGCCCAAGTAGATATCGATCCTCTTAAAGCAAAATATTATTTACAAGTAAGTCATAAAGGTAAAGACGATTGGCGCATGCAAGATGTTGCCAAGTTACCACGATCAGAGGTTAGCTTTGATCCTCTACCAGTATTTGGCGAAAGCTAAACTGTTCAAAATATGATTAAAATAAAAAAACCAGCCATGAATCTATCATGAGCTGGTTTTTTTATTTGAAGAGCGTAAACGGTATTAGATCATTAAATTATTAAGTCATCAAATCACTGGATTAATCGTTGGAATTTTTTTCGGCGCACGGCTGCCCTTTTCTGCATTAGCAAAGTCTGGATTGAATATCTGCGTTTCTGGTGATACTGGCAAACCAATCTCAGCCAGACTCTCTATTTGCCCCGCTTGGATATTGTCACCTTCAAACAAACGCTCGTTATCATCACGATCCAGACTTAATGTCTCAAAATCAAACAGCTCTCTATCTGCCAATTGCGAGGGCGCAACATTTTGCATCGCTTTAAAAATAGACGCTAGGCGCTGAGGATGAGCATCGTCCCATTCTCGTAGCATATCATTAATAATGGCACGTTGCAGATTGGTCTGGCTGCCACAGAGATTACACGGAATAATAGGGAATTCTTTTAGGTTCGCATATTCAATGATGTCTTTTTCTTCCACATAAGCCAGTGGACGGATGAGCATGTTTTGCTTGTCATCACTGAGTAATTTGGGCGGCATCGATTTCAACGCGCCGCCATGGAATAAGTTCAAAAAGAAAGTCGCCAACATATCATCGCGATGGTGCCCAAGCGCAATCTTTGTCGCACCGATTTGTTTAGCAAAACCATACAGTGAGCCACGACGCAGACGTGAACACGCCGAGCAATAAGTTTTCCCTTCTGGCACCACGCTTTTGACAATACTATAAGTATCTTTTTCCAGAATATAATGAGCGATGCCCTGCTCGTTTAGATAGGCAGGCAACACCTCTTCTGGATAGCCAGGCTGCTTTTGGTCAAGATTGACGGCAACGATATCAAAATGAATCGGGGCGATACGTTTTAATAGCAGTAAGATATCGAGCAACGTATAGCTGTCTTTACCGCCTGATACGCAAACCATCACCACATCGCCATCTTCAATCATATTAAAGTCGCGAATCGCCCATGATACTTGACGACGAAGCTTCTTTTGCAATTTCCGAAAGTGAGCCGACTCGGTCAGTGATTGTGTATCAGCCAATATGTTATCTGCTTGCTCATCCATAAAATCATCATTTCTGTCATCGATATCATCATATAAGATCGCCTCAATGTCAGTTGTTTTATCATGATGATTCACATCAGTATCGATAGAAGCCTTGTCAAACTGAGGCGTGATTGATGGTGTAAATAAGGTTGCTGCAGTCATAAGTTACTCAATATCTTGACAAGAATGGCGTTACTTCAAGAGAGATAATCAATCGATTTATTCAAAAGGCTGCGATAAAAGCTATCTGCGTATGGCTAACAATGATGCTTCATAAGGCAACGCTTCAAACATGATTTAAAACAGCAGCGATTATAACAAAATTTGCTAACAGATTGAAAAGATGACATTAAATTATCGTCTTAAATGCGACTGCTTATCTAAAGCTACTAATTATCGATTTCCTAAACTTTATCCTATTACTTGCATGATGTTTTAATGCTGCTTTCAAGGTTCTGTAATGGTAGAATTTTTGCTAAAATAGGCGTTTTTCGCTAACCAATAATAGATGCCATTATGACAAATACTGCTCTGCCAACCTCCTCTGCTGATCAAGAAAACGATACCCAATTAAATGAGCTGCATAAAAGCCAAAATGCGGTCGTACTGCTATCAGGTGGGCTTGATTCAGTGACTTGTCTATATTGGGCAAAGGCCCGTTATGCGTCAGTAACCGCAGTCAGCTTTGATTATGGTCAACGCCATAATAGTGAGCTGGTCGCTGCCAAAGCAATCGCTGAAACTGCAGGCGTTAATCACAGAATTATTGATATCGATATCGCCCAATTGGGTGGCTCATCACTAACGGATCACAGTATGATTGTGCCTGATGGTGATACGGATAAATTCCCAGACAAAAAGCGTGATGAGATTGATAACGACGCGATTCCAAACACTTATGTGCCAGCGCGCAATACCATCTTCTTATCTTATGCCTTGGCAGTCGCTGAAGTAACTGATTCAAACCATATCGTCATTGGTGTCAGTTCAGTCGATTATTCAGGATATCCTGATTGCCGTCCTGAGTATATTGCCGCTTTCCAACATATGGCAAATCTTGCTACCAAAGCGGGCGTTACCGGTCATCATTTATCGATTCAAACCCCGCTACAACAATTATCGAAAGCCAAAACCATCGAGCTGGGTCTGTCGCTAGGGGTTGATTACGGACAAACCATTTCTTGTTATCAAGCAGATGCCAATGGTCTTGCCTGCGGTGTTTGTGATAGCTGCGCGCTGCGTCGTCAAGGGTTCGCTCAGGCAGGCGTTGCCGACCCTACCCATTATCAGTAATGATTTTAGAAGTTTCGCCTTAGAACATGAATAAAGGGTCTTAAAATAAAGGCAATTAAACATTGGCGAAACATTCGCTTGCATTAACACAGCACGCTGCCGTTGTATTTTAAATACAATCATTGCTATGGTATGAGCCACTTTATCTACCACAAGATATAAATGCTCATCAAAGTAGCAACGTTTTATTAGAAGTAATATTTTATCATTTGTACAAAATCGAATTCATTTATAAAAAATTCAAGTTATCGCAGTCACATGTAAAAGGATATTTATGAAATTTTTGCCAGTACTACCCCTAGCTCTTGCTGCAATATTTGCCATGCCACAAGCGAACGCTGTTGATATTAAGCAGAATAATATTAATACTTGCGTCAACGGCGCGGTCAAATATAAAGTCGCTGACAAGAGCACTGCAACCAAGCTTTGTGATTGCACGATCGGTGTCCGTAGCAATATGACCATTGGTCAGATGTGGGAGATTGAGAGCTATGCGCAAAGTAAAAAAGACCCATCAAGCCTCTCGTATGTGAAAAAAATGCAAAAAGATTTGCAACAGTGTACCGTTGGTTTGGACTTAAAACAGCCACAAAAACCTGCTTAATCCTCAAATTTTTAGATATATAAAAGACTGGTCATTGCCAGTCTTTTTTGTTGCTCATCCATAAGTGATGTGTAAAATCGAGGATTTATTTCTATGAATCTGCCTATAATGGGATGACCAATAATAATATAACCGCAATCAAAATAAATAAGGATTTTATGATGGCAAAGCCAACCACAGAAACCATTACTCTACCTGATTTTCCAGTCACTATCGTGCGTGAGCTAGATGGTCATTTTATTCATGATGATATTAGCCTAAAAGAGCTGGTCGCCAACACCAGTAAAGGACTTATCCTTTATTTTTATCCAAAAGACAATACACCTGGCTGTACCACACAAGCAACTGAGTTTACCGCCCATCTTAACGAATTTGATGATTTAGGTTACGACATTATTGGTGTCTCACGTGATAGCGTTGAATCACACGAAAATTTTATTAGCAAATATAATCTACATATTCCACTTATCAGTGATGCCGATGAAAAACTCTGCCACTATTTTGATGTGATTAAAGAAAAGAATATGTATGGCAATATTACTCTAGGTCTTGTACGTTCGGCGTTTGTCTTTGATAAAAATGGTACGCTCACTCATACACAGCGTAACCTTAAGGCAAAGGATTATACTGAGCGTTTATTAACTACGCTTGCGCCTTAGTCTTTTAATCTAGCTTACGATAAACCTTAAAACTATTTTTATTTGAGAATACTATGAATAAACAGCCTGATACCGCCTTTGATTCTTCTGCTCCCTTTGATCATAGCACTCATCAAAACGTGACTCGCAAAGTATCTGTTGCGGTCATTGGTGCTGGGACTGCCGGACAAAACGCTTTTCGCCAAGCAAAAAAGTTCTTAGAAGATGTCATTATTATCAATGATGGCTTTTGGACGACTACCTGTATTGCGGTAGGTTGCATGCCAAGCAAGCTACTCATTGCAGCTGCTGACCGCGCTCATGATGCCAATAATTCTGCTGAGTTTGGCGTACATGCCACTGCTCACATAGATGGCAAACAGGTGATGGAACGGGTGCGCGCTGAGCGTGATCATTTTGCCAGCTACATCGAAAAACAAGTCGATAGCTGGCCTGAGGATAGTAAGATAGCGGGACGGGCTTATATTAATAAGCAAGGCTTGATTGAGGTCAATGATGAATGGATCAAAGCAGATAAAATCATTGTCGCCACTGGCAGCTCGACCTTTATTCCAGATGGCTGGGAAGATAAGCTTGGTGATACTATGCTGACCTCAGATGCTGTCTTTGAGTTAACCGACTTGCCAAAATCTATGGCTGTGATTGGCGCAGGTGCGATAGGTTTAGAACTTGCCCAAGCTTTCACACGATTGGGTGTCAAGGTAACGGTATTTAATCGCGCCAAACGCGTTGCTGGTCTAAAAGACGAAGACATCAATAACAAAGCCATTGATTGCTTAAGTCGTGAGCTGACCATGCACTTGGGCAGCAAAATTACTGATGTCGGTCAAAAGTCAAATGAAAATAGCGATAAAAGCATAAATAAAAACAGCACTGTTGCCTTTATTGATTATGAAGACAGCGCTGGCGAAGTGCAACAATGGCAAGGTGACTATGTACTGGTCGCGACTGGTCGACGTAATAATATAGAGGCATTGGGTGTTGAAAACTTAGGCGTTGAGCTTGATGAAAAAAATCGCCCACAACAGCTGGATAAAAAAACTGGTAAAATCGGTGATTTAGACGTTTATATCGTTGGCGATGCCAATGCCAATATTCCATTGCTTCACGTGGCAAGCGATGAAGGTTTTAGCGCCGGCAGTATGGTCTGTGACAACAAAAAGGATGCTTATATTCGTCCGCCTGCCACACCATTTTCCATCGTATTTAGCTCACCGCAAATCGTCAATGTTGGTATGTCTTTACCGGAAATCCAAGAAGATTCAACACTTGAGCATGTGATTGGGAAAGTCAGCTTCGACAATCAAGGTCGTAGCCGCGTCATGGGTATTAACTGTGGTCTATTGCATATTTATGGCTGCAAAAAAACAGACAGAATCCTAGGTGCAAGTATGGTTGGTCCAGATGCAGAATACATCGGGCATATCTTAGCAATGGCAATTACTAATGACTTGAGTATTAAAGACATGCTTGATACGCCTTTTTACCATCCTACTATCCTAGAAGGCTTGCGTACCGCCTTGCGTGATGTTCAGGATTTGATGGAAATACCGTATCAGTCGCTTGATATTCATCGAAACAATTCTTAATCAACTGTTAAATGCTCTGTTTTAAAAGTAATGGAGTAGACCTACTAGCGCTGACTTCAGAAAATCTAAACTTGATTTGCCGTCAGGACGTAAGCTACTTTATATGGTTAAAGCAGTATTTGGTAAAAGCGGTTTTATTTATAATGATACGGTTAAAATCCTATTAGTACAGAGTAATATTTTTTAGAACCACACCTTTCATGGATAAGATAATGGCAATCGCTAGTATTACTGAATTTTTTCAAGAGATTGCTCGTGACCTACATACCAGCCTTTTTCTTGCGATTGGTGGCTCTATCGAGGAAGGCACCTTAGATTGGTCGTCTAAATCAGTAGAACTGGTGAGCACTGGCATCAAAATTCTAATACTACTTGCGATATCGGGGTTTATGTATTGGCTTGCTATTTATGTACTAAAAAAAAGCAAAGCACGCATTCGTCTGAATGAGCGCCGCGCTAAAATTGCCCGATCAATCTTGCGTTATGTATGGGCTGTGACCAGTGTTATTGCTATTATGAGTCAGCTGAATTTTGAGCCAGATACCATTAAAGCCACTGCCAAAGCCAGTACATGGGCGGGAATATATTACGTGCTATGGACATCATCGGGACAAATTGTCCATAAAATACTACAGCACTACGGTTTAAACGCTTCTATTGAGCAGCTGCTTAAAAACATCTTATCTGTGCTGCTATTAGTCTTAGGGCTTGCCAGTGTCATGGCTCAGTTCGGCTTTGATATTGTATCTCTGGTGGCAGGTTTGGGTATTGCTGGTTTGGCGGTCGGCTTTGCCGCGCAGTCAACGCTTGCCAATTTTATCGCAGGTATTACCATTTTGCTTGAGCAGTCCTTTCAAGTTGGTGACTGGGTCAATATCAATGACAATGAAGGGCGCGTGGTGGTGATTGCCTTACGTACGACCCACGTCTTAACTCGTGACAATATTACGGTTATCATACCCAATTCGAATGTAGCCTCCTCCGTCGTTACCAACCTGACCTCCAAAAACTTTATACGCTTTGATATTCAGATGCGTATTGCTTTTGAAGATGATATTGATAAAGCACGTGATGAGATTTTGCAGGTACTGTCTGATAGTGAGGCGGTCCTCAACCGACCTGAGTCTTCTGCGACCGTGGCAGAGATTGGCGAGTATGGCGTATATTTTATTGTACGCTTTTGGGTCAAACCAGCGGCAGTTGCTCGTATGCCCAAAATCAAAGAAGATTTACGAGAAAATATCAAACGCGCTTTTGATGCCGCTGACATCTCGACCCCTTATCCTCATATGCGCCTACTTATGCCAAGAGAAGACGTCTATCCGATTGTGACCAAGCCCAAGCCATTGGCAACGACCGCGCAAACTGTTTCAGAGTCATTAGCGCTGAACAAAGACCAGCATTAATATCCTTGCAACTTATTTAGCATTTATATGCCATAAAAAGTTCTTTCAGATAGACATCTTTTAATCATCGCTTTCTTAAACATCAGCGCTTTAAACCATCCGCTATAGAATTATGGTAAAATTAGCGGTTAAACATCTTATTTTATGATGTGCACTATTTATTAATTTAGCCCACAGGTATCCGTATGACCGAAACAACCGCGCTCGCCTCATCCACAGCGTCTTCGCAACCATCTTCACAAGTATCTTCACAGGTATTGTCGCTTGACCTTATCATCACCTGCGCCGATGGGTTAGAAGCACCGCTACAGACTGAGCTGACCAGTTTTGGTATTGCAAGTGAGATAAAAAGTACTGGTCGCCTTGCTGTTACGGGTACCTTGCGTGATTTATATAAGATCTGTCTTTGGTCGCGCGTGGCATCGCGCGTATTAATGCTGATTAAACGCAAAAATATCAATGCTGAATATGATGTGGCTGAGCAGCTGTATGGTTTGGCGAAATCGGTCAATTGGACAGAGCAATTTAGCCTAGAGCAAACCTTTGCGATTCGTCTGTCTGTTGATAAACGTGTAGCTGTCAGCCAACAGTTTGCCATGCTACGTATTAAAGATGCGATTGCGGATACCTTTAACGAAGTATATGAGAGCCGCCCTAACGTCGATAGTAAAAACCCAGACTTTTCTGTTTTTGCGACCGTCAATGATAAGCAAGCTGAGTTATATTTGGATTTATCAGGTACCAGCTTGCATCGCCGTGGCTATCGCGTTGCAATGACAGAAGCACCACTAAAAGAAAACTTAGCAGCGGCGCTACTTTATAGCGCAGGCTGGCATAAGAAAAACGAAGCAGGTGATGCGCCTTTTTATAATGCGCTAATCGATCCTATGTGTGGCTCTGGTACCTTTATCATTGAAGCGCTCCTCATGCACTGCGATTATGCCGTCGGTATCGATAAAGCCGCCAATCAGTTTGGTTTTTACGAGTGGCAGCATCATGACAAGATCTTATGGCAAGAAATGATTGATGATGCACAGACCCGTTTCCGTGCAGCCTTAGAGATTGCGAATGAGCAGCCGGATACATTACCGCTTATCTTTGGATTTGATGCCGATAAGGGCGCTATCATTGCCACAGAAAAGAATCTGATTGCTGCTGGTTTACAAGACCTGTTACCGCTACTCGATATCGAAACGCGCGCCCTTGATCAGCTAAGCACGCTCTTAAAACCTTTGGTTGCTGACGGTCGTTTGAGCAATCCTTTGATTATCACCAACCCACCTTATGGTGAGCGTCTGGGCGATGAAGAAATGATTAAGCCGTTATATCAATCGATTGGGCTTATCCTACAAGACAGCTTTGCCGGTAGTGGTATTGACCCGATGCTTGGTATATTGGCGTCGCATGTTGAGCAAGTCGATATTTTGCCGATTAGAGAGCCAAAAACGTTACGGTGTCATAATGGTGCCATTACTGTGTATTTCCGCTATGGCACCTTGATTGCTGGTCAGACAGGGAATCTCGTTAGCCGCTTTGAGAAACGTGAAATTGAAGTTGAAGATGGTCAAGATTTTATCAATCGTTTGCAAAAAAACCTGACCCGACTAAAGAAATTGGCTAAAAAAGACAACGTGAGTAATATCCGTGTCTACAATGCTGACCTGCCTGATTTCAAAGTGGCGATCGACTTATATGGTGATTATGCCCATGTACAAGAGTACGCGCCGCCAAAGACCATTCCACCAGAAACCGCCAAAAAACGCTTTAATTTGGCATTAATGGGTATTCGTGAAGTGTTCGGTATTAACCGCGAACAAATCTTTATTAAAACCCGTGCTCGTCAATCCGGTAATGATCAATATAGTAAACAAGGCAATACCGAAAAGCGTGGCAAGTTTTATATTGCCCGCGAAGATGGTGCTTATCTTTATGTCAATTTCACCGATTATCTCGATACGGGTCTATTTATTGACCATCGCAATATGCGTGCGCGTATCAAAGACAACAGTCGTAATAAATCGGTATTGAACTTATTCGCTTATACTTGTACGGCAAGTGTGCATGCGGCATTGGCGGGCGCTAAAAAAGTCACCAGCGTTGACTTATCACAGAACTATCTGGATTGGGGCAAACAAAACTTTGCTTTAAATGGCTTGAATGTCAGTGGTAATAAATATCAATTCGTTGCTGCCGATATTTTTGAGTGGATTAAAGACAACACGGAACAATTCGATATTATCTTTATTGATCCGCCAACCTTTTCAAACTCTAAAAAGTTTCAAGGTACCTTTGATGTCCAGCGTGACCATGCTGCACTAATTAACCGCGCGATGAACCGCTTAACCGCAGATGGCATCTTATACTTCTCTAATAACTTTACCCGTTTTGAGTTGGATGAACAGCTGACTGAACGTTATGACATCGTTGACATTACCCAAAAAACCATTGGTTTTGATTTTGATATCAAAAAACCGATTCATCAAAGCTTTGAGATTCGTCATCGTCAGAGTCTATAACAAACACTAAATCTTAGCTTTGACGCCTAACTGGCTCTAAAACATAACAATGACCCAATCAGCTTTGATTGGGTCATTTTTTGTTGGTATGATAGAGCGCTACTAGTGATCGTTTTATCGTTATTGAATCCCATTATCGCTGGTATGGTGAATATCATTCAAAAGCGACACAGCACTATTTTGAACTGACGGTCTTAAAATAGTTATTACTTTTTACCGTTGTAAACGTGCAGTCCACCCTACTCCAATAAATAACAAGGACCATTCCATGGCATTATCTCTAAACAAAGGCGGTAATTTATCGCTAACCAAAACGGATCCAAACTTAACTAAGCTGCTTATTGGTCTTGGTTGGGATGAGCGCGCAACTTCTGGTGCCGAATTCGATCTTGATGCAAGTGTATTCTTATTAAATGCAGCTGGCAAAGTACGCGGCGACCATGACTTTATCTTTTATAACCAACTCAAATCTGACAATGGTGCCGTTGAGCATACTGGTGATAACCGTACAGGCGAAGGCGACGGTGATGACGAAGTGGTCAAAGTCAACCTAACGCAAGTACCTGCCGATGTCGACAAAATCGTTGTGACAGTCACTATTCATGATGCAGCGGCTCGTAGCCAAAACTTCGGTCAAGTTGCTAATGCCTTTATTCGCGTTGTGAATGAAGAAACGGGTGCTGAAGTGGTGCGTTTTGATTTAGCAGAAGACTACTCTGTTGAGACAGCAATGGTATTTGGAGAAGTCTATCGCCACAATGCAGAATGGAAATTCCGCGCCGTTGGTCAAGGTTACTCTGGTGGCTTACAAGCGATGTGCCAGCAATATGGTGTCGTTATTTAAACTGTCATTTAAACTACTATCTAAATCGATATTTAGCCCTTGCTAAAACCATCCATTAGATGATAAGTAGGTGCAAAACCTAAAGCCATTATGCCTCACTATTGGCTGTAAAATATGGTTGCAAAATAGTCACAATCTTTAATAGCCAAATGACTGATAATACTTTATATTTTATTAAAAATCACACATGGAGAAGTGGCTAGCGATAGCCACTTTTTTTATGCTGCGTCTATAATAGACAACCTTAGCTTTACGCAACCAGACAGGATG
>NZ_CAJHBE010000020.1:0-66877 GCF_904846555.1 Psychrobacter sp. DD43 | reverse complement strand
ATTGAATAGGTCACGGTTTATTTCACTAAATGAATTGATTATAAACATTGTATCGGTTTTATCTAAGATTGACTATATTTACATACATCAGTGTCTATTCCAGCTCTTCGATCAGCGCTTGCATCTCAGCGATTTCACGCTTTTGCGCTTTAATAATATCGTCAGCGAGCTGTTGCACTCTAGGATCTTCGATATCTGCTCTTGAGCTGGTCAAAATAGCAATCGAGTGATGTGGTATCATCGCTTGCATCCAATCGACTTGATCGACCGTTGCTTGAGAGCGCACGCCCCATATCCCAACGGCAAACATCAACACACTTAGTCCATAAACCATCAAATTAACTTTGGTTTTTTTGTACATATTACCCATAAAGGCGAGCATAATGACCGCCATACCCGCACCCATGTAGAGCGCCATATAAGCTCGGGTTTCGCTAAAGTAGATGTGATCCCACTCATAGGTATTGAAATACATCATGATGTACATCACAATCGTAGACGTCACTATCATCAGGGTGAACTTGATATAAGGGTTCATGCCCTGTTGATGATTCATGTTGTTTTGATCTGAAGCATTCATAGTATATCTCCTATTACATTAATAATATTAGAACCAGAATTTAACCCCCGCAGTCAAACTACTGCTATCAACTGATTCATTATGTTGACGACGCTGATCTCGAGCACTACCAAGCGCTGTCTCATAACTCACACCCACATAAGGCGCAAGTTGGCGACTGAATGTCTCATAAGTGAGCCTCACTTCAGCATCCATCTCGTTAAAACCTTTGGTAATATGATTGTCGCTGTCTTTTTTACTAAAGGCTGTTAGTCCTACTTCCGGTATCACAACCCAGTGCTGGCTCAAACGCCACTCGTATTCTGCGCCAAGGTCCAATCGAACTTGTCCATCAGAATACAGATAAGCTCTGGCATCGGTTTCAATAAAGTAAGGCATAGTACCGACAATACCCGCCATAATGGCAGGTTTGTCATTTTCGGTATCATAAGCAACACCGGCCTCGCCATTCCAGAAGATACTTAGCGGCTTCCAGTAAGATAGTGAGGTCAGACTATCAATTTCTTTATCACCTTCGGTCTTAATACTACCTTCGCTGCGTAAAGAGAGGCGGCGCTCATCTACGCCATACCAAGCACCAACCTCATAATTAATCTGATCGTCATCAAACTGATAACCTAAATCATCTACAGAAACGCCCCATAATGGCATATCACCCATCATCATAGGCTTACCATACTGTCCATAGGGAACGCCGTTTGAGTAGTCGGAACTTCGTGCATCAGCTGGAGCCTTACCACCTTGCATACCTGACATATCCATGCTGCCATGATCCATACCCGACATGTCCATGCCACTGTGATCCATACCTGACATATCCATACCGCTATGGTCCATACCTGACATATCCATACCGCTATGGTCCATATCTGACATATCCATACCGCTATGATCCATATCTGACATATCCATACCGCTATGGTCCATATCTGACATATCCATACCGCTATGATCCATATCCGACATGTCCATGCCGCTGTGATCCATATCTGACATGTCCATACCTGACATATCCATACTACTATGATCCATGCCTGACATCATCATGTCTTTTTTAGCAGTGGACGGGTCAGCAGCATTAGCAAATGATGATGCCAGCAGTACCAATGATGATGCCCCAGCGAACCGTAAACCTACTTTATGTATTTTCATCTCATCTCTCACCTATCAATCAAAGATTTGCTTAAATGACCGCCACTTCTCTAAACATACCGGCTTCCATGTGATAGAGCAGATGACAATGCCATGCCCATCGACCAGCTTCCCCTGTGACATCAAAGCTGATTTTTTGTGCCGGCTGCACCATAATAGTATGCTTGCGCACCTGAAACTCGCCGTTAGGCATGCGCAAATCGCTCCACATGCCGTGTAAATGCATCGGATGGTTCATCATCGTGTCATTGACTAAGGTAATGCGCACGCGCTCACCCGGCTTAATATTAACCGGTGTCGCTTCACTGAACTTAACCCCATCAAACGCCCAGATATAGCGCTCCATGTTACCGGTCAAATGTAGCTCGATCTCTCGGGTAGGCTTGCGCTGCTCTGCAAATATTGCCTCATCGACAGAGCGCAGCTGGCTATAGTTCAGCACCTTTCTATCAATGTTACGCAGGTTAATACCGGGATCATCAAGGTTCATACGTGGACTGTCCACACGCATGTCAGATTTGAAGTCATACTCAGTTTTGGCATGCTTGGCTTTATAACCATTAGCACCCATAGCGCCCATCATATCTGCCATGGTGAGCCATTCTATTTTGTCCATAGCAGGCGTTGGCGCACGAGCGCCTTCTTTGGTGGCAAGCGTTGCGGCGACATAGCCTGAACGGTCTATGTTTTGGGCAAATATGGTATGCGCCTCTTTGGTCGGGGTGACAATGACATCATAGGTCTCAGCCACGCCAATACGAAAATCATCAATCGCAACGGGTGCGACATCAATACCATCGGTTGCCACCACAGTCATTTTGAGACCGGGTATGCGCACATCAAAGATGGTTTGTGCTGAAGCATTGATAAAGCGTAATTTAACGCGCTGTCCTGCCTTGACGATTTGTGCCCAATTAGCCGCGGTGGTTTTGCCATTCATAAGATAGGTGAAGGTGTTTTCGCCCGACAAGTCAGTAAAATCAGTGGGCATCATGCGCATCTGATTCCACATTTTGCGTTTATCAAACGCAGTTTTCATATCCGTTTCAGCGATATCAGACAGTAGCTTCTTGAAGTCTGGCAGATGATAGTTGTCAAAGTCGGCGCGCTGTTTGAGCAGCTTCAAGAGATTATGCGGGTTGCGGCTGGTCCAATCACTGAGCACGATCACGTGGTCTTCTTCGATAGGATGACGCTCACGACCTTTAGGTTCAATCACAATGGCACCCAGCATACCGGTTTGTTCTTGGAAGCCACTGTGTGAGTGATACCAATAGGTGCCTGATTGTTTGAGTTTGAATTTATAAGTAAAGGTGCTGTTTGCAGGAATGCCATCAAAGCTAATGCCCGGCACCCCATCCATCTCAAACGGTACTAGTAGTCCATGCCAATGGATAGAGGTTGATTCATCCATCTGATTATGAACACGTATCACCACCGTATCGCCTTCACGCATCTTTAACGTCGGTGCTGGCAGTGAATTATTGATGAGCGTTGCCATGCTCTTTTTACCGTTGACAATAGCGGACTGTTTACTGACGTATAAGTCAAACTCTTTACCGGTCAATATAGGCACTTTATGAGTGTTTTGGTCACTATTGATAGTAGCACCCTGACTGCCCGAACGACTTGAGTGTCCCAATGCACTACTGGCCATGGTCGGTATCAAGGAGGCGCCAAGGACAGCGGAGGATCCGGTTAAAAAACGTCGGCGGTTCAATATGTTCTGTTTATTCATAATGATGACCTAATTTAATTTGAGAGATGGTGGTTAAGCTTATGGTTATAATATTTAACGATACGTCAATTACGATTGGGAATCTTATTAAGCCGCTTTTAATGCTACTCACATTCAATTTATCCAGATCTCAGCCAAAACAACCATCAAAATTATAGTTGCTGCTGAGGAGAATCAATAGCGGCATAAACTTCTGTGGTGCCGTCTTTATTAAGCTGCATTACTTTATAAGGCATGAATTTATCTTGATATTCCATACCGGGGCTGCCAACTGGCATACTAGGTACGGCAAGTCCAATGGCTTGTATAGGAGGATTTTCTAAGAACTGAGCCATGTGTTTAGCAGGGACATGTCCTTCAAAGACGAAACCGTCGGTAGTAACGGTGGTATGGCAAGAGCGCATTTGCTGTGGTACGCCATAGCGATCTTTGAATAAAGAGACATCTGCCACATCTTGCGCGGTTGCACTTAATCCATTGTCTTTTGCATAGCCTACCCATTCTTTACAGCAGCCACAGTTGGCATCTTTATAGACGGTCGCTGAGACGTTTTTGAGTAATGATGACGGGTCGATTGCAGGAGCATCTGCCGGAGCCGAACTTTCGTTTTGTACTTGTGCATTCTGGGTAGCAGACTGTTCAACCTTTACTGGTTGAGAATCAGAGACACTGGTAGTAGATTGGCTACAAGCGGCTAGTGTAAGGGGTAGTGCTGATACCGCCATCAATAAAAGGACACGACCGGATAACCAGTGATGTCCATTAGAAAACCCGTGTATGTAATGTCTCATCAAATCACCTTTAAGTGTCTGTTATTATGCTCGATACTCTAAAAACTGGACCCTATATTTGTGGTCTTAACTAAAAACGTTAAATGCAGCACCGTTCAGTACTGCATTATTAATAACGATAACGTTTAATGATGATGCTTCTATATACAGACAGGGTTAATGCTGCATTCCAGAACCATCTTCCGACATCTCCATACCCATACCATCATCCGACATATTCATATCACCATCAAATGACATGTCCATCATATCGCCATCTATCCGAGTGGTTAGCATCGTGTACTGAGCTTCATCTAATTCAGGTAGCGATCTGATAAAAGCGACCATTGCCCACATTCTATCGTCATCATGGGAGGCGCCCCATGCAGGCATTCCCGAAGCCATAATGCCATGTTTGATGGCCCAAAAGCTTTGCTTTGCACCATCCTCAGTTTGATAACGTTTGACGATATCAGCCTTGGTAAAGTTGGGCGGCTTCGGATATAAGCTTTCGCTAAAGTCAGTTTGTGCCACTCCCGGAGACAAGTGACAGCCTGCACACATATCTTTATAGTCCGCGCCACCAGAGCTGATCATGTCAACCTGCTCTAAGTCTGGTACCACAATATCTTTACTGGCAGTTTGTATAGAACGATTGCGCGCAGTTTCTAAAAAGCTATACATCATTGGGCTATGCTCTTGGTCTGCACCCACGTTGACAACGCCACTGCTGACAACCGCAAACATCCCAACGATTGCCACAAATAAAGTAAAGAGCACACCCAATAAAAACTTCATATATTTTCCTAAAAACTTATTTCCGTTAATTTCTCTCTGCTATTAGAGAGGAGCTGTGAGTTAACAGAGCTAAAATTTTTAAGATTTACTGTCAGTAGTCACACAATGTTTTTGGTACATTTGCTTCATTTTGCTCATATTGGCCATCATGGCTTTCATAGCAGGGTCATTCATGTCCATCTTGCTATGATCCATTTTTCCCATCATTTGCATGTGCTTTTGCATCTTTTCACAGTTCATTTGATCTTTTTCAGCATGCATTTTAGGGTCATGCGCTAGAGCTGAGGTTGATACAACAAGAGCGATGGCAGTAATGGCGATTGATTTAGTCAGTGCTTTAAATTGCGACATAATTAATTCCTATTGATTGGATTAAGAGCTATTGAGGGTAAAGCAGTTAGACCAGCCCCAATGATACATTATTCATTCTGACTGGCACATGACATTAAGATTACAATATTGTCATCTTCACATATTGGGATTTCAATATCCCAAGTAATCTTTTAGTATTACTTCTCGCTATTATAATTTTTCACAAAATATTTTTCAGATTGCAAGTGTTGATCCTGATGCTGAACCTGACACGCGACTCTCGCATCGACATAACCTTTCATTTGCGCGCTAGAAATTTGTGCATCGTTATGATCTGCGTTCTTTGCAAAACTAGTAACCGCATCACAACTACTAAGAATAGAAGCATCTAAGTTCGTGGTGTGAGCATTGGCCGCTGACATACCAACTAACATTGATACTGAAAGTAAAGCTGCTTTTTTTAATGTACTATATTTTTTCATTTAAAACCCTTTGAATTCAAATAATAAATCATTTAAGTAAGATAATTGCCTAACTCATAGAAGCGGCCTATATCAGAGACAAGCTTCTATGTGGCGTTGATTTAGAATACTAAATAGAGGCTGACAGCTAGATGACACAGACATGACGTTTTTGTTAGAAACAAAACAATACTGTCATCTGCTTGTCATTAGAACTAAATGTCATTATCCGCTTTTATCTATAGAGCGCCGTTATAACAAGGACTTTTGATAAATATATAGATGATAATCTAACAACGTTAGTGATACGCTGTTGACAAATATAATGATATGAAGGTAGGCGACGATGAAAGTACTGTTAGTAGAAGATGAGCAAAAACTTGGAGAATATATTAATAAAGGCTTAACTGAGGCTGGCTTCATCGTGGATCATTATATGACTGGTCTAGATGGCTATCATGCGCTAATGACTGAAGAATTTAGTGTGGTGCTGATGGATGTTATGCTACCTGACGTCAGTGGCTTTGAGCTGATACAGCGCTACCGTGCCGCTGGAAAGCATACGCCTGTTTTATTTTTAACCGCTAAAGATGATTTAAGCGATCGAATCAAAGGTATTGAAATTGGTGGCGATGATTATCTGACCAAGCCTTTTGCTTTTGCTGAGCTGATTGTTAGAATAAAAAGCCTGTTACGTCGTGCCAATCAATCGGACTATAAAAGCACGGTCATCCATACCGCTGATCTGAAAATGGATATTGCCAAACGCACTGTATATAGAGGCGACACCCTTATCAAACTGACTGCCAAAGAGTTTGCTTTATTACAGTTTTTCCTAGAACGTCAAGGTGAAGTACTGCCACGTACTGTGATTGCCTCGCAAGTATGGGATATAAATTTTGACAGCGATACCAATGTCATTGACGTAGCTATCAGACGTCTAAGAATCAAAATCGACGATGGTTTTGACACCAAGCTGATTCACACAGTACGCGGTATGGGCTACAGGTTAGAGCCGCTGGCTGTAGGCGTGGGCGACGATGACAAAGATGATCCAAAATAAAATGAGATATAAATTTAAGAATCGACGTTGGCCGCTGTTATGGCGCACTGTTTTTTTACTGACCATATTTGTTGTCATCTCTCAAGTCATTATTTATATATGGGTTCAGCGCTCTGTTAACGAGCACTTTGAGCAAATGGACTCAGAGATCATTACTCATGCCGCGTTTAATTTGCGCAAACGTATGGTTGCCTTGGGCGAGGAAGTAGAGCCATTAACAGCTTCAAAGTCCCAATCACTCATTGATGACAATCACCTGCATTCTTCTTGGCTAGATTATGATTTAAAAACGCTAATATCAGATAAAAATGGCAAATTATTATCCAGCGATCCCAGTAATTTCATCCATGATTTACCGACCGACTTTAGCTTGTTACAACTACGGCAGGACTATCGCGATCAGCAGTTTATGATCAGGATTAATAGTAGACATTATCGAGCGATGGTCATTGCAAACCACGAGGCTTTGGCACTTATTGCGCTGCCTATCGATGTTCATCATCAATATCTCATACATTTTAATCGCCAGCTGAGCTTGATATTGATCGCGATCACACTATTACTGGTGTCAATTGCTGCATTAAGTGTCTATTGGGGATTTGCACCACTCGCTACTATCGTCCAAAAGATGAAGAGCATTAATCCTGAACAGTTACATGAAAGAGTGGTGGTCAGTAATATGCCCTTAGAGCTACGACCATTGGCTGAGTCTTATAACTTAATGATGGAAAAGCTGGAAAGTAATTTTGAATCGTTATCACGCTTCTCAGATAATATTGCCCATGAGCTACGTACTCCGCTGGCGACGCTTGGCACTCAAACCCAAGTGATGTTAAGTAAGCCTAGAGCGAGCCATGAATATGTTGAGCAGCTGCACCATCAGCATGACACCCTTGAGCAGTTATCTACGCTGATTAATAATATGCTGCTGCTAGCAAAGACACAAAAAGGGCTGTCTGACTCACAGCTCAATCAGATTGATACCGAGTCAATGTTCACTAAGCTTATTGATTACTATGAGCTAATCGCAGAAGATCGGAATATCTCCTTTGAAAAGACGGGCAACTTCCAAGCTGTGCTAGGAGATGAAAGCTTATTACAAAGACTGTTCGCCAATCTCATGTCAAATGCCATTTATTATGCTGCTAGTGACAGTGTGATTATTATTGAAGCCTCTAGTATTGAGATCCCCACTGTGCCTCATACTGTCACGAGTGATAAGCAAGATATGAGGTCGTCTATATTAAATCCTGCATCTTTCAAGGTAGTGATCACCAATCGCTTAGATCAACCATTGACTCAAGTAGAGGCTGATAAACTGTTTGAGCGCTTTTACCGTCATGATAAAACGAATACGATGCATTCGGGAACAGGCTTAGGCTTATCTATCGTGCAAGCTATCGCCAATGCCCATAATGGCAAGGTCAGTATTACTATAAAAGATGACTCTTACTTTCAAGTCAATGTTGAGTTGATGATGGCTAGATAAAGAAGTATCAAATAAGAAAATTCGAGCTTCTCGTTCCACGTAGCCAAATAATTAAGACTGTATTTAGATGTTATTTTTTAAGCAAAGTTCGCCTCGATTATTTACATAATTGAGGCTTTTTTCTGTCTAAAAATTCTCCAAGCATTTCAGCAGTAGATTATTGACCACAGTAACAATATTTCTTCCTCCTTTACAAAATTAATATTCCTGACCATTTAGTCAGTTATTTTAATAAAATCATAAACTTAGATGATATCAATAACTTAGAGTACGTTTTTTACTGATATTTGGCGCTAAAATGCAGTTGTCAGCCCTCATAAAACATGCTTAAATGTTTCAAAGTATTAATAATTGCTGCCAAAATTGGGATTACTGAAATAAGTTATTAAGAAAATCTTTGTAGTTTCAGCAGCATTGATGCTTGTTTTGATGACGTTTTATTTTTACTGAAAGCTAATAGCCTTTTTCCCTCTAGCAGTACGGGTGCGTTTTAACAGGAAGTTAAACCCCGTTTATAGCCATGATAACCATGATGGCAATGTTGCTAGGCACCAACGACTGTAAATAAAGGAATACTACTGTGCGTGATCATTCATTTATAAGCCTATCCTCAATCACTAATAAGCTAACCTATGCGCTTGTTGCCATTGCTGCTTTAGGCGCTATGAGCAGCGCTCAAGCAAAAGTGCTCTTCACTGATACCAGTATCTCAGCGCTTTACGGTACTGATTATGAGCTAGTGCCTCAAGAAACCTTAACCACCGTTACTTTAGAGCATGCCTCGACCCATACATGGGGTGGTGTATTTTTCTTTGTCGATCGCCATCAAGGTAAAGAAAACGCGGCAGGTAAAGAGTTTAAGGAAACCTATGGTGAGCTTGCGCCCAAACTTAAGCTGGCAAAGTTTGATAACAGCTTTATCAAACAAGTCAATTTAGCGGGGCAGTACGAGTTTGGCTCAAACAGTAACGGTTTTAGTCAAGATAACTATCTGGTAGGTGTTGGCGTGGATTTAAATGTCCCTATTCCGGGTATGAAATATGCATCGGCATCGCTATATCATGCGTTTAATGAGAAGGACAATGCTGATGATCAACAGATTACCTTAACCTACGGCTGGGAGAAAAATAACTTTGTCATAGATGGTTATGTTGACTATGCATTTAACAGCGAAGATGATTCTGTGAAAGATAATATCCATATCAATCCGCAATTAAAATACAACTTACAAGAAGTGTTGGGTATTGATAACCGCTTAGAAGTCGGTATGGAATATAGCTACTGGAAGAATAAATTTGGTAGTGACAAAACGCAGAATGCCGCGAGCGCTTTAGTGAAGTTCCATTTTTAAACAGTCATTAATTTTTAAATATGATTAATAAAGCCCTCATGCTAACTTTATCGGTTGGATGAGGGTTTTTTGTTATGTATGCAAAAAAATCGAAAGTCAGATAGGCTTAAGAAAAAAATAAAGGTGCTAAAAAACCGCATAAATTTTAAATTTGACTCATGCGCTTATGGGCGCTGATAGAGTCGACTGACACTTGCAATCAGCGCCACCATGACCATACCCATTATGATAAGAATAGCAGACATCATGTGTGCTGCCTCGTAATTCAATGCTTCTACTTGCTCATAGATAGCAATGGAGACCACTTTGGTTTCACCCGAAATACTGCCACCAATCATCAATACCACGCCAAACTCGCCAATGGTATGCGCAAAGCTGATTAAGCTGCCAAGGATGATACCGATACGAGCTTGCGGTAATGCTACCCGTATAAAGCGTCTGAAACGGCTGGGTTCCAGTAAGCTTGCAACCTCCATGACACTGGTTGGAATGCGTAAAAATTGCGCATAGACAGGCTGAACAAAAAAAGGCAATGAGTAAATAATAGAGCCAATGACCAGTCCTTCAAAGGTAAAGACAAAGGCGCTGATATTGTATTGCAACAGCCACTTACCGATACCAAAATTGGGGCTTAACAGTAATAATAAATAAAAACCAATCACAGTAGGCGGCAAGACCAGCGGCATCGCAATCACGCCCATGAGCATAATTTTGATGCGCCCAGCGATACGGCTGCGGCTGGGCTTTGCCAGCCAATAGGCTAATGGGGTTGCGAACACTAGCAAGCATAAGGTAGTGACACCAGCAAGCTTGATGCTTACCCACACAGGAAGCAGCATATCTGAGATAAGAGCAGGAGACATCATAACGTTACTGTTTATTTACCTTTTATCTAATAGCGCACTTTTACCATGTTATATAGAGCATCAATTATAAAGTACCGTTTATCGTATCCTTTTTTTTCAAACATCATAATAAGAAAACACATTTATAATGATATTTAAAGCCTTATTCATAGCGGCTATAAATAAATTACCGAACTGCTAAATAACCAGCTCTAGAGAAGTAAGCTTGTCCTGTAGGAGAACGTAGATAATCCGTGAAATCTGCTGCATTTGCTTCATTAGTAATGAGTATGCCGTCTTGTAAAATAGCAGGATAAGATGTTGGTGGTAAGAGGTAAAAATGCTCAGGTACTGCTTTCATTGCTATGACTTGTGAGTGCGCAACAAAGCCATAGTCGACACTACCAGTATGAGCATACTGGAAGGCTTGACCGATATTTTCAGCTTGGATAAGGCGTTTTTGTGCTGTTAGCGCGTCATAGAGATTTTGTGATTCTAAATAGACTTTGGCAGATTCACCGTAAGGGGCAAGCTCAGGATTGGCAATGGTGATTTTGCTTTTATCATTGTTATTAAGTAGCTCTGTCAATGTGTTTTGATCGAATACACCAACAGCTTTGGTGGCACTATAAATGGACAGTTGCCCTTGGGTATAAGTAAAAGGCGTATGATTTGCATCACCTTTAAAAACCTCATTTAGCAGCTGTGCGGGGAAGTCTTGGTTGGCCGCTAAAAAGATATCATATGGTGCACCTGAGATAATTTGAGAATAAAGCTTACCTGACGAGGCAAAAGTGACTTCTATTTCTTGGTTAGGTAAACCCTTATCAGTTTTGTAGCCCTCGATAATTTCAGGCAATACGTCCGATAAATTGGCAGCTGCAGCGATACGGAGTATTTGACTTGGCTCAGCGGTATTGTTGATCTCAGCTGGCAAGTCAGTACCTTTTTCTTTAGTACAAGCCGTTAGCATCAAGGCTAAGCAGACTGCTGCCATTTTTATATTCTTACCCATTATTGCTTAGCCATTTTGAAGAGTCATCTTGGTAGTATTCTTGCTTCCAAACGGGAATGTCCGCTTTTATCGTATCTAATATCCAGCGGCAGGCATCAAAAGCAGGATAACGATGGGCAGAAACCACGCCAACCCAAACCGCCACATCACCAATCTCTAAAGCCCCGATACGATGAATGGCGATAGCGTGAGTAATTTCAAAGCGCTTTTTGGCTTCTTCGATAATGGCACGTCCTTGATTGAGTGCAAGTTCTTCATAGCCATAGTAGGTCAAGCGGTTGACGCTACTGGCATTATTGTGATTACGTACACGACCTTCAAAGCATACGAAAGCACCGCAGCTGTCATCATTAAGGGTTTTCTTTAGTCGATTTTCATCAATATCTGAATCTAGTAGCGCAAAGCCATCACGTTCAGCGATGAGATAAGCCTCATCGATGCTATGCTTAATGCGCATCGACTGCCCATGTACTTGGTCTGCCATATATTGTCTCTATTTATTATTCTTAAAATTTTTAGCGATACACATAAGCGTCTAAATACTATTAACCGCCTGCTACTGGAGTAATGAAAACCACGCTATCGCCATGATTAACCTCATCTGTCCACTTGGCAAAGTAATCGTTTACTGCCACACGCAGCTCTGACTGTGGACGGCTAAAACGATGCTTTTGGCGCAGTTGCTCGTATAACTCGGTCAATGACGTAGACTGTGGTACGTTTACTTTTTCTTCATGACAATTGGCTTCATCGGCTAAGCTGGCAAAGTATAAAACGGTGATATTCATCGTCGTATTTATATCGTCACTGCTTTCTATTAAATCGCTCATAGAAGTCTCCATTATTTATTAATTGCCAAGCTTTATATCTATCATATCGCTATGGCGTATTTACGCATGTTGATAGTCAGATTTGCCGCCCGTCTTATTCATCAGATGGACGTTATTGATGATGATGTCGTGAGAGATGGCTTTGGTCATATCATAGATAGTTAGGCAAGCGACGCTGACAGCTGTCAGTGCTTCCATTTCTACGCCGGTTTTATGCGTAACTCTGACAGTAGCAGTGACAGTAATGCTGTTTTGGCTATCGTCGTATTCAAAATTTAAACCAATCTTATCTAATGGTAGGGGATGACAAAGTGGAATCAGGTCATGGGTACGTTTTGCAGCCATGATACCTGCGATATGAGCGGTCTGCGTGATACTGCCTTTTTTGGTCATACCATCAGCAGCTTTGATTTGCTCATAAATTATCGCAGGGAAGATCACTTGTCCCTGCGCACGTGCTTCTCTTGTCGTCGCTATTTTGCCACTCACATCGACCATGGTGATATCACCGTCGCTATCTAAATGCGACAAGGCAGTTTGAATGGGTTTTTGACTGCTGATATTCATTTATCATTTCTCTTAAATGGCTAGTTTCTCTCAGTAAATCTTATTATATGTTACGTAAGGCAATACAGGCACGCTCAAAATCTTTAGGCGTATTAAAATTGGTAATAGATTGCCAATCCTCTAAAAACGTTACAGGCTGTACAATTGGCTGAATAAATTTCATTACTTGGCGCTGCCCATTGTCAATATAATGCTTCAAATCCGGGTCAATACTTAAGCGATAAATACCTAACAATGGATATAAATGATGCTCATCGGTGAGACAAATTACCGATTTATCTACAGCTTGCGTTATATAAGGTTGCAGTTTTTTCCATAAATCGTTTGCAGCAATCAAGCTATCACAGCTAATAACCATCAGCCAAGATGCGTACGAATTTGCCGCATTGGTTGATTGCATAATCATTGAGCTGGTCAAATATTGTAATGCCGCCTCTATGGCGACCAATGCGCCGCCGGTTTCGATCTGTTCATTGTCATTACTAGCAAAATCGTCAACCGAAAGGTAATCAGTGATATGAATGATGAGCACTTGCGGGTTATTCAAAATCAAATCTGGATTGATACCAAAACCACGACCGTTATCTGCAATCATAATAGACACATTATGAGCAGTGGCTGCGCTTAGTTTAAGCGCTTGCCTGACATGATAATCAAGCAATCGCTCATTGGTTGGTAGCATCAACTCAGCTTTAGGCGAACCCATACGTTTGGATGCACCGCCTGCTAAGATGACGATACCTGCTAAGCGATTCAAGTGATCTATATCGCTTGAGCTATTTACACTTTTTAAGGTATTTACAGCATCTGTCATGATTAATCGTGACCGGGGTTGGTACGCATAAAGTGCGGGACAAAATTGCATGGGCGCGTACGGCTATCCAGCTGCTCTTGTAAGATGCCTTCCCAAGCAGTGCGGCAAGCACCTGATGAGCCAGGTAAGCAAAAAATGCCTGTACCATTTGCCATACCAGCTACAGCGCGAGATTGGATGGTAGACATGCCGATATCGTCTTTTGAGATTAAGCGGAACATCTCGCCAAAACCATCTACTGACTTGTCAAACAAGACGCTGACTGCCTCTGGAATGCTGTCTCTAATATAAAACCCCGTACCGCCAGTGGTAATCACTGCATGAACATTTGGGTCCGCAATCCAGCCGCTGACAACGGCTCTAATCTTATAGATATCGTCGGTAATCAGTTGACGATCAGCAAGCTGATGCCCTGCTGCGGTTAACTGATCGACCAGATATTGTCCTGAGCTGTCTTCTGCCATCGTACGACTGTCAGAAACGGTTAATATCGCGAGATTAAGTGGGGTAAAAGGTGCTTGCAGCTTGCTCATGAATGTTCCTTGATAAATATGCTTATTATGAAAAATATTGCTGATAAATTAACCACCAATCATTGACAAGTTATTCATAATGCCACTGTTCGAGTCATGAAGATGATGGTGCTCAGGTTTTATGGGCATAAAACTATGTAAAGTACTGACCAGTCCTGCAACATCATCTTGCTGCAAATGCTCACGAATGTCGTAATTGCCTTGATCAAATAAGCACAGATGCACCTTGCCTTGACTGCTAACCCGTAGGCGATTACAGCTGTCACAAAAATGGGCTGCATATGGGGCAATCAGTCCGATACGCCCTTTATAATCAGGATGACTGTACTCAATTGCTGGACCGTCGTTGCTGCCGCGTTCATGAGTTTGCCAGCCGTCTTCTATCAGATAATTGGTAATGATGTCGGTTTGCGCATGCTGAGCAAAAAATAAATCGCTGTTGTCACTGGTCTGCATAAATTCAATAAAGCGATAAGTGACTGCTCTATCTTTGACATAATCAATGGCATTCATTAAGTTTTCAAAGGCAGTTTCTGCCATCAGAATGCTGTTTATTTTAAGCTTAATATCGGTGGTTGCCAGCAAGGTATCCATATCAGTCAAGAGTTGCGGCAACATATCAAAGCCAGTCATCTTATGGAAAGTAGCGGCATCAAAGCTGTCCATACTGATATTAAGCTGATTTAGTCCGGCTGCCTGCCAACTAGCCAAGTGCTTACCAAGCTTATACCCATTACTGGTCATGGCAACGGTTTTAATGCCTTCAGTGTTTTTGATTGTTTTAATAATGTCTACCACATCACGGCGTATAGAAGGCTCACCGCCCGTAATCCTGACTTTTTTGGTGCCAACTTGAGCAAATCCGCGGATTAACGTAGCAATTTCAGCGACACTAAGCTCATCTTGGGGAGGTTTGCCTTGATAGCCATTGGGCAAGCAATATTCACAGCGAAAATTACAGAAATCAGTAATCGATAAACGCAAATAGGTCAAACGTCGTGCAAAGCCATCTGTTAATGGTTGAGCTAATAATGGTTGAGCTAGGTTAGCTGCAAAATCAGTAGACAAAACTGCCAATTTCGATGGTAAATGATCATCAAAAAAACTAGATGCAGCAGTAGGCGAATACAGTTGAGCATTTCCTACGGTGGGGGCAAGATGGTTCATAGATGATTACCATTAATATAAAATATAGTGTGTACTTTTAAGCGTTGCCTCAGGTTGTGAGTGAAATAGGCTATTCAGGTATAAATATGGCGGATTAACTACAAATAACAATCAACCGTCATTCAATTAGTGACTAACATCAGAGTAGCAGTTAGATAATAAATGTTAAGTTTTACACGGCTTATAGCATAGAGGTTTATTCACTGTATCATTTTTAAGCGACATTCACTATATCCAAGGGAAAGGTTGCACTTGTACGCTTTCGCCAGTGGCTACATTGCCAGAATCTTGTGCCAATACAATAAAGCAGTTGGCATGGCTCAGCTGCTTGATACGGTGTGATTGTTGTTTGGTAAAGCTTTCAACATAAAAACTGCCTGCTTCATCTTGGGTTAAAACGCCTCTTTGGAAGTCCTTACGACCCGCTGATTTTTTAACATCGTTTTTAAGTGTTGCCATGACTGTTAATTGCATGGGTCGCTCTGAATGAGACGCGCCTGCCATTTGCCACAAAGCAGGAATCACAAACTGTAGCGTACCAACGACCGTCGATAGTGGATTACCAGGCAAACCAAAATATAAGACAGGCTTGGCAAGGTTTTGTGTCAGCTCACCAAAGACAAACGGTTTACCAGGTTTCATCGCGACTTTGTAGTGATTAATCTTGCCCAATTGTTCAATGACGGTGGTCAAAAAATCATAATCACCAACGGATACACCAGCGGTAGAGATCAGTACGTCACACTCTTGCATGGCTTGAGTGACAGCAGCCGTCGTTTTGTCTAAATTATCAGGGATAATCCCATAATCTTGAATAGCTATTGGTAAATCAGAGAGCAGGCTTTTAAGAGTGGGGGTATTAGAATTATAGATTTGCGCCAAACTTTTAAGCTCATTGCCAATCGCCACTAGCTCATCGCCTGTCGCGAATACACCAACAATTAAAGGCTGATAGACGTTGGCTTTATCAAAGCCTAAGTTAGCCAGTAAGCTGATATCAGCAGGATTCAGCCGCTTACCTTTAAATAAAACGGCTTCTCCCGCTGCAATTTCTTCGCCTTGTTTGCGAATATGGTCATCAGACTGAGCCGTTTGGCTAAGGATGATTGAGTATGGCTTTGATTTATCAATGCTGCTTTTTATCGCGGCAAAATTGGTGTTTTCTTGCATGATAACGGTATCACATTCATCAGGTATGACCGCACCAGTAAAAATGCGTACTCCTTGACCTGACTGGATATCACCATTATAAGGGCTACCAGCTTGCGATTCTCCGATGATGGTGATGGTAGTATTTGTTGCAAGCTTAGTCCTTTTAGCAATCGCATAACCATCCATCGCAGATAGGTTCTGTCTTGGTACCGAAAAAGGCGAGACGATATCTTCAGCCAGTATGTGATGACAGCTGTCTAATAAATCGTAGTTAGCGACGGCTCTTTTATTAAGCGGATAGTCGTTATTATTATAATTCTCTACGCGCTGCTGTATCTCAGCTACAAGCCCTTCAACCGTAATCATAACCTTGTACTCATCTTATTAATGTTGAGCTATATATAGCATCAGACATACTTTATACCATAAGAATGACATGGCTGACAGGGAATTTATAAGCGGAGTCGTAAGATATGACTGAGGTTGTACGTTAAAAAATAGATAAAAATAGAGCAGATTTTCATATCACTTTACCGAGATAGTTTTTTTATCGCTTGCTCGAAGAAAACGATGCAGAAGCTTCAAAAAACCATCCCAGTAATGCTATTTTGTCATTAACAATTGCTTATAACCTTAAGCCAGCTCTATACTCATTTTGGGACCAAAGGGTTCGTAATGAATGTTATCAAGGACATGGTCAAGGATGATCAGGCTATCAATAATGCTTTCCATAAAAGGCATGGAACCACAAACATAAATATCAGCAAGTTTAGGCAAATTGCTAAGCCAAGCTTCATTAAGAATCTGCCCAGACTCAAAGTAAAAAATGTGCTTTTCTACGTTTATCGCAGTAGCCAATAGTTTATTAACTTCACTATCAAAAGCATGATGCTCTTGGTTTTGGCAAGCATAAACCCAAACGATAGGACGTTTTGGATTGGCGGTAACTTGAAATTCTAACATGGATAAAATAGGTGTCACGCCAACGCCAGCACTGATCAGTACCAAGGGAATATCATTTTGCTGTACCAAATCTTGGTCTAGCTCAAAATCACCAGCCGGTGCCGACAATAAAACCGTGTCACCGACGGCTAGATGATCATGTAAATAATTAGACACTAGACCATGATGCTCATTGCGATTGTCACGTCTAACTGCAAATTGGATACCTTGATCGCTATTGGCTGAGTATAAAGAGTAGTGACGCAGAGCAATATGATCGCTATCTGCTGGGTCTGTTTTTACAGTAATGTATTGACCGGCAGACAGTTTAATCTTGCTTAAATCGATAGTCTGATTGTTTACTAAATGGTCATTTACCGGGACGACGGTAAAGGCGGCGATATCAGTCGCTGCTTCTACTTTTGCCGTTACTATAAACGGTGCAAAGCCTTGCCATATTGCCTGCTCATACATACCGTGCTCGATTTGGATAAATATCGAGGCAATCTCATCATAAGCTTCTGCCCAAGCCGTAAGGATATCGTCAGTTGCTGCATCACCCAATACTTCCTTGATGGCAGCAAGCAGATGCTTGCCAACGATAGGGTAGTGCTCTGGTAGGATTTGTAAGGCGCGATGCTTATGGCTGATTTGCGTCACTTGCGGCAATAATGTCGCTAAGTTTTCTAGATGTTTAGCCGCTGCCAAAACTGTCATTGCCAGTGCAGTCTGTTGACGACCAAGCTTTTGATTGGTTTCATTAAAAATATCAAGTAGTTCAGGATGCTCATGAAACATATTCTTATAAAATACAGTAGTAATCGCTGTCCCATGCTCTTCGAGTACCGGTACCGTTGCTTTGACGATTGCTAATGTTTGTAGTGAAGCCATTGTGGATCCTTTAGTGAATATTCACATTGATAATATTTAGTGATTTAAGATTAATGAACGAAATTAATAACGATAATCAAAATTTCGAACCGCCGAATGAGCCAATAAAACGCAGTGACTCAACACTTAAAAGTCAAATCGTTAACCGAAATTATAAGATTCATTTAAAATGAATCTTATAATATATTATCTTTGTTCTAATATCAATGATGCCATACTATTGTACTGATTCCGTTTGCCAACATTTCTGTATCACAATCTGATTTTATTTTACAGACGAAGGGGTTCGTTTGAGCAAAGTCCACATACATAAATCATTAGTTTTAAAACGCTACGATTCATTAAATGGGTGGCACAAAAAAGCCCTGTTAGGTACAGGGCTTTTTTTATTAAGCGATAGGTAACTTCTTTATTTAAAATAGTACTTTAGACATTTTTGCCGTGTTGCTTTTGCTGAATGTCTTTAGCTAAGTTATAGCATTCATTGATATGGTCAGTAGCAATCTTCTTAAAAATCATATAGCCCATAGTACCTGCGACCAGTTGACCACCAAGTGGGATAAATTTGGTCACTTGCTTAGCAGCGATACGACCACCAAAGCCTTGCACTGTCTTTTTAACGATACCACGAGTTGCCATTAAGCCTGCAAAGTCAACGGTACGATCTTTTAGCGCACTCCAGTGAATAGCGCGTGACTCTAAATCTACCGCTGCTTGGCGATCCTCAAGTAAACCAAAGCGCTCACTGATTTCAGGTAAAAGCATTGTCAGCATGCTAGCGTCAATTGCCACATCAAAAAATGGTACCGGAACGATAGCAACACCAGCAGAGATTCTGGCGCGCTTTTTGACCATGGCGATACATTCTTTTTTGACTTGTTCAAGATTTAAGTTTGGATCAATCGTATTCGGTAGTTTTTCAGCTAAAGGGGTCGTTTTCATGAAATATCCTTAAAATAGATAAAAATAGCAATTAAAAGAAAAAAATAAAACATCAAGCATGGAATAAATAACAAGCAACTGCAGTGTTTATAAGATGCCTACCATTTTATGTATTTATAAACGCCATACAATCGCTGCTTTGTAGCAAAATGCTGAAAAATAGGGGTAATCTGCACCGTTTTTGTAAATGAAGCCATACGCTAAAAATAGAAGTTTAGAAATAAATACATTGTCTAGGTGCGCTCAAATTATTCTATAAGTTAAGTGATGATGGATGTATAAGCAATCTCTAACCTTGCACCGACATGCCAAAAATTACCTCTAAATTAATATTGTGAGCACTTACTAAAGCCAGTAGAATAGCTTCATGCTAAATTTAACTCCCCGTTATACCAGCACTCGCATTGACGAGTTGCCCGCCGCGTTGCAACCACTTGCCGCCCAATCATTGACGCTTGCTCGCCTATATGCTGCTCGCGGTATTATGCAGCCAGATGAGCTTGAGACACAGCTGGCTGGTTTGCTGCCTGCTGAGAAGCTAAAAGGTATCATTGAAGCGGTAGATCTATTAGATATCGCTATTGATGACAGTCAGCGTATTCTGATCGTTGGTGACTTTGACTGTGATGGCGCAACCAGTACGGCGTTAATGATGCGCGCCCTGACTGCCATGGGTGCCAAGGTTGATTTTCTAGTGCCTGACCGTTTTAAATACGGTTATGGGTTGACGCCAGAGATTGTCGAATTGGGTATTAAAACTTATCAACCGCAAATGATCGTCACGGTAGATAATGGTATCTCAAGCCATGAAGGCGTGGCGCGCGCGCAGGCTGATGGCATTACTGTCATTATTACAGACCATCATCTCACCACCAAAGAGACACCGCCTGCTGAAGCGGTAGTCAATCCCAATCAACTTGATTGCACTTTTGCTAGTAAAGCTTTGGTAGGTGTTGGGGTAGCTTTTTACGTACTCGGACGACTGGCAAAGCTGCGCCGCGATGCTGGCAAATCTACCGTACAAGTCAGTCAATATTTGGATTTAGTGGCGCTTGGTACGATTGCTGATGTGGGCGTACTTGATAAAAACAATCGTATTTTGGTCCATCATGGCTTAGCGGCTATTCGTCAAGGACGTGGCTCTCTTGGCATACTAGCGTTACTCGAGCAAGCGGGTCGAGATCCCAAAAAACTACAGGCGCAAGATTTTGGTTTTGTCTTGGGTCCACGTATTAATGCGGCTGGGCGTATGGATAATATGCGCATCGGTATTGAGTGCTTGCTAGCAGATGATTGGGCAACAGCGCAGCGATTGGCACAAGAGCTTGAGCAGCTGAATCGTACGCGTCGCCAAGTAGAAGGTGAGATGCGTACGCAAGCGGATAATATCGTCCAAGCATTAGCTGCTGCTGATACAGGTATTGAAGCTGATGTTGAAGAAAGCGATGATATTATCGTTCAGAATAGGCTTGAGAAGAAGATCACTAATACCCGCAGTATTGTGTTATATCAAGATGACTGGCATCAAGGTGTTATCGGTATCGTCGCAGGACGTTTGAAAGAAAGCCATTATCTGCCAAGCATTGTCTTTGCGCCAGCGAATACTGAACGTACAGGTGCTGAAGATGCCATCAAAGGCTCAGCACGTTCTATTGCTGGCGTGCATATTCGTGATGCCATTGAACAAGTTGCCGAGAGCCATCCTGATTTAATCAGTCATTTTGGCGGTCATGCCATGGCAGCAGGACTGACGTTGAAACGAAGTAACTTTGATGCCTTTGTGACAGCATTTAACGCGGTGCTGGCACAGATGGGGGATGAGGTATTCGCTGAGAAAAAATTCACCGATGGTGCTTTGCAAGCAAGTGATTTTAGCTTATGGTTTGCTGAGCATCTTGCAGAGTCTAGTATTTGGGGACATGGGTTTGCGCCACCGATATTTGATGGGGTGTTTGAAGTGTTGAACTTTAAAGTGTTAAAGGATAAACACCTTAAACTGTCGCTACGTTATCCTGATGTACAGTATCCGATTGAGGCGATTCAATTTAATTTTGATAGCAGTGCTTGGGATTACCGTGCCGAAAAAGTACATATATTGTTTGAGCTGGACATCAATGAATGGAATGGCAAACAAAGCTTGCAGTTAATGATAAAAGATTTGGCGCTGGTAAAAGAGACGGTCGAAGCAAACTAGAGACTTAACGGTACAGATAGTAACTGCGCTAATAGTCACTAAGCGTCAATATTTCTATGCTTTAATATTTCCATTCAATGGTCGGAAACTGCCAGTCATAGCGAATAGCAAGCATACGTAAGGTAAAAATCGTCGCCATTGCTGAGATATCAGCAATCCAAGCGGTCACGCCAATATGGTGTAGCGCAAAGTAAAGGATACCACCTGTTAAAGCGGCGGTGATATAGATCTCTTGCTGTAGCACCAGCGGAATTTCATTGCAAATCATATCGCGGATGATACCGCCGACAATAATCGTAATAACCCCGAGTAATAATGCCACCGGCATATTTGCGCCCATACTATCAGCCACCTTGATACCGATTAAGGTGAAGGCTGACAGACCAATAGTGTCAGAGAGTTTAAGAAATGTATCAACGCGTCTAGAATTGGGGTGAAAGAATATCTGCATCACCAGTGAAGAGATGGTAATAACTGTCAAATAGCTCATATCTACCATCCAAAACAGTGGGTGACGATCCAAAATAACATCGCGCACCGTACCCCCGCCGATAGCCGTCACAATCGATACCAGCAAGCAGCCGAACACGTCGAAATTTTTATGCTTAGCTAATATCGTCCCTGAAATACTACAAGCGACAATACCAATCATATCGAACAAATAAATCAGTGAGCGCGGGTTAAAAGTAGTAATCAAATCCGAATCTAAGGCAATAATGGGCATGAGTTATTCTCATTAAAGCACTGAGATTACAGTGCTGCTAGTTTCTTCGCTCATCGTAAAAACTGGCTAATCCGTTAATCGATCAAACGAATGGAAGGCAAGTGCCAATCGAATTTCAATGCCAGCATACGTATGGCAAAGATGATAAATAGCATTATAAATTCGTTTATTGTCGCGTCTAGCCCCCAGTAGTCGAGCACCACATACGCCAATGAGCCTGCAATACTGGCAGTGATATAAATCTCACGCTGTAATACGAGCGGAATCTCATTACAAATGATATCACGCAATAAACCACCAATAATGGCTGTCCAAACCCCCATCATAATAGCAATCATTGGCGCTATATCTTGCGTCAATCCCACTTTAAAGCCAATCACACTGAAGGCTGCTAGACCAATAGCATCAAAGAACTTAAGCGCGTTATCAATTTTATGATACAGATGAAAAAACATTTGCAAGATAAGAGAGGTGGCAGTAATCACAATGACGTAATTGAGATCTGTCATCCAAAATAAGGGGTGGCGATCAAGTGCCATATCCCGTAGTGTACCACCGCCGATAGCATTGACCAGTGCAACTAATATGCAGCCTGCAATATCAAAACCTTTGTGCTGCGCGAGCAATGTGCCAGCGATAGCACAGGCGATGATCCCAACCATATCCAACACATACAGCAGGATATCGGGGAAAATAAAGTTATTTATCATCGCTATATTTGAGCCTTAGCCATCTTTTGCAAATAATATCAGTCCCAGAATGATAAGCGCAATACCCACCAAGCCCAGTGTAGAAGGAAGGGCATTATTCAGTAATAACATGCCGCCAATTAAAGCAAATATTACTTCACTGGCTTGAGTAGAATCTACGCCTGCCACCTCGCTCGATGTCAATGCTCGCTCACGGGCATATAAAAATATACTCGTCGCCGCCACACCTGCGAGTACTGCTACCAGTAACGTATTAAAAACCTGTGTGGTCGCCGGTTGCTCAGGACGTATGATTAAGCCCAATAGTAACCAAAAGGGTAAACTACCTAGGGTCATTAACCAGACTTTATTAAAGGCATTTTGTAATAAGGTTGTTTCAATCGCAGGAATGCGCGCGATGAGATTTTGTAAGCGTGACGCAGCTTCTCTATCGATAGGTAGGATAGGGGCTTCGGTAATGATGCGTTGGGTATGAGTGTCAATGTTATCATCAGTGTCATTTGGCTGAAGATTATCACGAGCCTGTTGCTGCTCAGCACTGTGTTTGCGCGAATTATGAGACACTTGCCAAACCAGCTGATTGCCAATCGGATAACTGAATGCTGCAATCAGTGCAGGCAGCGCGCCATATAGCAGCATATCAGCCATAGGTACGGTATCAGCGAGAGTGGATGCATGTAAGCCTTCACTGACATTGACCATCACTACGCCGATAAAGACCAATAGAGCATAAATGATAAATTTCTTATCAAATCTTTGCCCAAATGCCACCAACACCAATAAACTTGTCACCACCGTAAACATAAAGGTTGCTGCAACCACCCAGCCTGCAACGTGGTCGCCAGCATAACAAATGCCAGTATAGAACACACCAAAGCCGATACTGCCGGTAATACACCAAAATCGCCAATGCTGAAAGAAAATAGCGCTCAATTCTCTAATACGTCCAAAACCATGCTGCATCGCAATCAGGACAGTAATGATGAGCTACATAAATAAATAGCGCAGACTTGCTGACCAAAACCAGTGCCCACCAGCACTACTCATCATCTCATTTAAAATAAAAGTGGAGCTAAAAAACGCGCCCGCTAATAAGCCCAATAAAATGAGTTTGATCATAGCTGTCCCTTTCTTCCTTGGCTTGCTATTTATTTGAGAATCCATTCAGATTTTAGAGACTATTTGCCCTTGGCATCCGCCCAAATAATCTTATGTAGTTGCAATTGAAAACGTACGGGTAGGGCGTCGGTTAACATCCATTCGGCAAGCTCACGTGCGAGTACTGGCACTTCTGGACTATTATCGTTTGCCGTATCTTCATGTGCCACATTAAACATCGGTGAAAACCACACGGTACCGACTAATTTGTCTAGCTTATGCTCAAACAATTTTTCTTTTGCCCAGTCATAATCGGTGCGATTCATGATGACAAATTTTATTTGGTCATGTTGAGTGAGGTAATCGAGGTTTGACCATAAGTTTTTATCGACTTCACCTGAGCTTGGGGTTTTTAAATCCATCACTTTGCTGACCGCTGGCGGGACATTTTCGACCGTCAGTGCACCTGCGGTTTCAAGAGAAATCTCATAGCCACTATTCAATAAACGCTTCATCAATTCAATGGCATTAGGCTGTGCTAAAGGCTCACCGCCGGTCAAGCAAATACGCTTGCAAGGGAAGCTGGCAATGGTTGCCATGATGGTCTCAAGCGATTGACGTTCGCCGCCACTAAAGGCATATTCGGTATCGCAGTAAACGCAGCGAAGCGGGCAGCCGGTCAAGCGCACAAATATCGTCGGCAGCCCTGAGGTAATGGCTTCACCTTGTAAGGAGTAGAAAATCTCCGTCAAACGCAGACCCGCTTCAGGGTCAGTGACAGGGATGGCAGCCGTGCGTAAAGATAACTCACTCATAATATTTCAAATACAGTTGAAGATTGATCATGTCATCGAGCACATATCAAATAAAAAAGGTTTAATAATCTGTCTAACGCTCGGAAGTTCAGCGCCCAGACAAGACAAAGATTATAACGTAAAGTCCTCTATTAAGCTGCTACCTAACAACAAAAAAGATGCTGGAGCACAAAGCTTCAGCATCTTTTTTTATTCAGACTTTTTAATCAATAATTATATGAGTAGTAATACAAATTTAAGCTAAACGTAATAACTCATTTACGGATGTTTTAGCACGGGTTTGCGCATCGACTTTTTTCACGATGATAGCTGCATACAAGCTATGCGTACCATCTTCAGAAGGCAAGCTACCTGGCACAACAACTGAGCCTGCTGGTACGCGACCACGATGAATCTCGCCAGTTTCGCGATCATAAATACGAGTAGATTGACCAATATAGACGCCCATAGAGATAACTGCGCCTTCTTCTACGATAACGCCTTCAACGATTTCAGAGCGCGCACCGATAAAGCAGTTATCTTCAATGATAGTCGGATTGGCTTGTAATGGCTCTAGAACACCACCGATACCGACGCCGCCTGATAGATGGACGTTTTTACCGATTTGAGCACATGAACCAACGGTCGCCCAGGTATCTACCATAGCGCCTTGATCGACATAAGCACCGATATTGACATACGATGGCATTAATACGGCGCCTGGCGCGATATAAGAGCCTTTACGCGCAACGGCTGGTGGTACAACACGCACGCCAGCTTCTTTAAACTGCGCTTCTGTCCAATCCGCAAATTTCGTTGGTACCTTGTCATAAAACTGGACATGCTCGCCCGCTGCTTGAACGTAGTTGTCATTTAAGCGGAACGATAGCAAGACAGCTTTTTTTGCCCACTGATTGACGACCCATTCGCCATCCTTTTTTTCTGCAACGCGCAAAGTGCCGTTATCTAGCTGCTCAAGCACTTGATTGATGGCATCACGGACATTTTGCGGCATGGTTGCTGGGCTATATTCGTTGCGGTTTTCAAAAGCTTGTTCGATGGTTTGTTGTAATGACATAAACATTCCTAGAATTGATGAAGGTAAATAAAAAACTTGCCGTATTGTCGCTAATTTGGCGACTTTTAGCAAACGTGATAGACGATACTATAATTTCGGGATTTTATGGGCTTAGGTATTGCTATTTATCCAGCCTAAGATATCTTGGTAAACCTGCTCTTTATTCTGTTCATGGAGCGGCTCATGGCGCATATGAGGGTAGAGCTGCACAGAGACATGATCAAAATGTTGTCTGTCTAGGCGATTGGCAATATTACGAATACCGCGACCCATATCACCGATTGGGTCATTTTCTCCGCTGATTAATAACATTGGAAAATCTTTGGCAATCGTCATTGCCCAGTTTTTATGCAAGCCTGCATTCATCAGTGTAAAGAGGGTCATAAAGCCGTTATTGGTAAAATCAAAACCCGTCAATGGATCGGCTTCATAAGCTTCAACAGCGGCAGGATTTTCGCTTAACCACGCAAACTTTGATGAAGAAATACGATTATTAAGCTTGCTATTGAGTACTTTATTCATCACGTTAGCAAATAGGGCATTTGGCTTTTTAGGCGCCGCTTTTGTCAGTAATTTATTGACCGGCAATAATACTTTGATCAATGGATTGGCATCCGCTGTGCCCATTAAAATAGCACCGGTAAAGTTGCGCGCATGGTGTTTAAGGACGTTACGGACGATAAATGAGCCCATAGAGTGACCCATGACGAAATGTGGTACATTCGGATGACACGCTTTTAAGCTGTCCGCCATGACGATGACATCTTTTAATAATGACTGCACAGGATGCTCTTCACCAAAAAAACCTAAGTCTTTGGCTGATTTAACAGTTTTTCCATGACCAAGCTGGTCATAAGTGGCGACCGCAATACCGTGATCGGCTAAAAATTGCGCCACGTCTGCATAACGCCCGCTGTGCTCTGCCATGCCGTGTACAATCAGCAAGGTTGCACTAATGACAGTATCACTATGGCTCGGCTCAAAAAAAGTATGATGCAGATAATGGGTATTGTCAGAGGAAGTTATTTGTTCATTATTACTCATAAAAATCCAGTCCTTGAATGGTTAAGGGTATGATGAGATAGATTATATATTTTTTAGGGCTTTATTATAGGGATAAGTTATTGCTACAACCAATCTAATTGCGAAATTTGGCAACATTAGTATGTTATTTGGTTTTTAGTCAGCGTTATGGTCTATTCATTTAAACGACAGCTACAAAAATATCGACCATAAAAAAACCCCCATCAAAGTGATGAGGGTCTTGGCAAATGCCATAATCGAATCAAATATGATTCAAAAAATTTACTACTAAAATATGGCTCTCCAACCTGGGCTCGAACCAGGGACACACGGATTAACAGTCCGTTGCTCTACCAACTGAGCTATTGGAGAATAAGCGGTAAGTGTTTAATGACTTACTGCGAGCTTAGAAAGTCTCTAACGAGTTCTTGCTAAGTGGGGCGTATTCTAGCAAAGATAAAAAATACGTCAAGCTTTTTTTGCATGTTTTTATACATTAAAGATATTAACGCTAGCGCAAAGGTTGTTGTCGAGCCAATTTGCGTCATATCTTCGATATCACTCTGTTTGCGAAGTAACAACAAATAAAGCAACTTGCTTATACTATAATTATTTAGATTTGATAAATAAAAGACTGCATTGGTTAATAAAATAATGCTAATGAAATTACATTGTTAATAGCTATAAAGCTGCTAAAGGCTTATCAGATAAAGATTTATCAAAGCCAAACCAAGAATAAGATAGTAAACGACGAAAAGGATATTTGCGATGACAGACACTGCTAAGAAACAACATATTGTGATTACAGGTGCGACCTCTGGGATTGGTTATCAGCTGGTAAAAGACTATCTGCGAGAAGGACACCATGTCTATGCCGTCGGTCGCGATGAGGAAGCCTTATCTGAACTAAAATCATTAGGAGCAGAAACTATCGATTTAGATCTAATGGATCGAGATAAGGTGATTGCTGCTTTTGATAAAATTACTGAAATTAATTTGGCGATTTGCGGCGCTGGCATGTGTGAGTATTTAGATATGCCAAACTTTGATAGTGCGGCGTTTATGAAAGTGCTGTCGGTGAATATGGGTACGTTATCGCATGCCATTGAAGGAGTACTGCCAAAGCTGATTGCTTCAAAAGGACGCTTAGTTGGTATTGGCTCGGCGTCGGCTTACGTGCCTTTTGCTCGTGCAGAGGCTTATGGCAGCTCAAAAGCAGCTATTCACTATTTAATGAAAACTTTACAGATTACCCTTGCACCGCAAGGCGTGTCAGTGAGCTTAGTAGTTCCCGGCTTTGTAGAGACGCCAATGACCAAACAAAACGATTTTCCGATGCCGTTTTTACAGACTACACAGCAGGCAAGTCAAGCGATTCGTGATGGTATAAAAAGTGGCAATGACGTTATTGAATTTCCCAAAAAACTGACGTTGCCATTAAAAGTATTAGGAACATTACCTGATATGGTTTGGCAACAGGTCAGTACAAAAATCAATAAAAAATAGCCAGTTTTACTATTTTTGAGCACCTATAAAGAAAATAACTAGGAATATTTTATGCCGTTTTTGCGCCGTAAATCTAAGCAGCTATCTAATCAAGTAGAAGCCGTTTTTAAGGCTACAAGCCGTCATTCAGAGGATAAGAAGGATGCACAAGTCAGAAAAAATATCGCTATTATTGGCTCAGGGGTATCAGGTTTAACTTGTGCTCATTACTTGGCAACGCAATTTGACGTCACCGTATTTGAAGCCAGTGATTATATCGGTGGACACGTAAATACCATTGATGTGACGTTACAAGATGGTAAAAAGTCCAAGCCTAATAAGGTTGAAAAAAGTGCCATAGATACCGGCTTTATTGTCTTTAATGAGCGTACTTATCCTAACTTCTTTCGCTTACTTCATGAGCTGCAAGTACCATTTCAAGCAACAGATATGAGTTTCTCAGTCAAAAATACTGCACGCAACTTCGAATATAACGGTCATACGCTCAATACCTTGTTATCACAGCGCAAGAATCTTCTGAATCCGAAGTTTTGGGGATTTATTAATGATATTTTGCAGTTTAATAAACAGGTGCGTCAGCTGCGCCAAGATTATGATAAGGCGCGTGAGCAGGGGCAGGATATTGCTGTTTTTACCAAGCAAACGCTAGGCGAGTATCTAGATACTAAAAAGTATGGTGATTTATTCACCGATAATTATCTATTGCCCATGGTATCTGCGATTTGGTCGACCAGTCTGCGCGACGTACAAGATTTCCCCTTGGTGTTTTTCGCTCAATTTTTTGATAATCATGGTTTACTTGATGTGGTCAATCGTCCGCAGTGGTTTACGATAAAAGGCGGTTCTAAGCAGTATGTAAATAAACTGATCAGACGTTTTGTGAAGGCAGGTGGCAGCGTTCGCGTGAACAGTCCTGTTCAATCAGTTACTCGCAAAGATAATAAGGTGATATTGAGCGTTACAGATACAACAGATAATAAGACGCAAGGACTTGTGTTTGATGAAGTCATCTTTGCCTGTCATGCAGATACAGCGCTCAAAATATTACAAGATGCCAATCCTACCGAGCAAGAAGTACTGAATCATTTTACCTTTACCGATAACACAGCCATTCTACATACCGATACCTCAGTCTTACCCAAAAAACCGCTGGCGTGGGCAAGCTGGAATTATTTAATCGATGATAAAAATGCTATTAAACAAGATAAAGAATCGCTGCAAACTGCCACAAAGCCCGTATTGACCTATCATATGAATATTTTGCAGCGCTTGACCAAACAGCATAATTACTTAGTCACCCTCAATCATGAGGTGGATGAGAGCCAAGTCATCAAGCGTATCGACTATAGCCATCCAGTATTTAATAATGAAATGATTGCCGCGCAAGCACAGTGGTCAAATATCTCTGGTAGTAGCGATTCACACACCCATTTTTGCGGTGCTTATTGGTTCAACGGCTTCCATGAGGATGGCGTAAGAAGCGCGCTACGTGTCTGTCAGGCATTGGGATGCAACATCGATATTAAGGATAGCGTTGACCCAAGCCATTTACCTGATACTGAAAGCGCACATACGCCGTTCCGCTATAAAGATTTACCAGTAAAAGCAGACAAACAATTACGCAAACTTAAGAAACGTCAGCTAGTCTCTGCCACGACCAATCAAGAGTTGGTGCAATACATTGCAATGTTAGCGCCCGCGGCTAAAGCGTTTAAAAAGAAAAAACTGGGATTTTTTGCTGCTCGTAAAGATAAGCACTCGTAGCAGTTAAATACAGCATTACCAATTAAGGTTATTAAGTATGGTAGAAGCAGAACAGCCTAACAGTATAAGCGTAGAGCCTACCTTGGCAGATGATACTAAGCGCTTGCCACACCAAATATTTCACGGAATAACTTGGCACAGCCGGTTGCTACCGAGTGTGCATAAATTTGCCTATCCTTATCGTTATTGGGGTGTCAACATTACTGCATTAGCAGCAGGGAAAACATTGCCAGAAGTGGATATCAGTTCATTTAGCGGCAATAAAATCCTAAAAAAACTGCTATGGAATAAACAATTATTATTCTCTGGAACAAAAAAAGCCTTACAACAGTTTAATCCTGAGAATTACTTACAAGGATTGAGCACACAAGATAAAAATAGCCCAGGTAAAAGCAAAGATGCTGACGATAAAGGAGGGTATTTATCAGATGTTCAATCACTAGAACAACGTTTAATTCAAGCATTTATAGAACGGACGGGTAGTGCACCAACAGGCGATATGATTGGAATGGTCGTTTGCCGTAATGCAGGGATATATTTTAGCCCAGTAAATTTCTATTTGGGTTTTGATACAGAGCAAAAACCCAGCCATCTATTGGCAGAAGTATCTAATACGCCATGGGATAAACACCATTACTATGGGTTTTTATTAGATGGCGCAAACTCTGAGTTTTGTCACGATAAAGATTTCCATGTCTCACCTTTTAATCCTATTGACCAGCAGTATCAGTGGCAAGTAACGATTAAAAGGGCAATAAAAAATACTGTCATTAGTAAAGTAAAAAGTGAGAAAAAAAAGCTGTCTAATCAATGCTTGGACGTTCGTATCGCTATAAATATCAGCGATAAGCGCGGTGAAGTATTAAAAACAGGTATTAAAATGTCTGGCGTACCAATGACAGCGTCGACGATTTCTGAAAGTTTGCGCAAAAATCCACTGATGAATATAACGTCTTTAATGCGTATTTATGGGCAGGCTTTTAAACTCTATGCTATCAAAAAAGTACCCTATATTAATTACGATGAAACATTAGCCGATAGCAAGCAGCAGAATGGCAATAATAAGCATGAGCAGTGACAGTAACTATTATGCCAAAACTTCAAAACTTCAAAACTTTAAAGGTTCAAAGACTCAAGAATTTAACGCAGAGCTTTTGCTATCGAATAATTATACAAGGATGGATAAATGATGTCAGCAAGACTAGCAAGCAAGGCACCCGTATCAACATTAGGAAAAATCACTGCTCACATCAATCAAACGGTTAACGATAGTGCTATTTTGCAGCCAGTTAGTAATAGCGTGAATTATCTGGCGCGAAAAGCCATATTCCGAGCTTTGAAGCACATTCAATTTGGTGGTATTACTATCATTGAGGAGTTTGTTGGGCAGGATGCTAAGCCGCATTGTTTTGGCACAGCTGCTTCTAGCAATATAAGTAGCTCAGCTATCGGTCGTCATACATTGGATGTGACGCTGACCATTCATGATAGCAGCGTCTATCGTCAGTTATTATTTGGCGGCTCTATTGCGCTAGCGGACAGCTATATCAATGGCGAATGGGATACAGATGATTTAACGGGTTTGATTCGACTAGCAGCGCGTAATTTGGCGGTACTTAATCAGTTAGAAAATCGTTTTGCGGTTATTAGTAAAACCTTTGAGCGAGCCAATCATAAGTTACGCAGTAATGATAAATTGGGTTCAAAGTCTAATATTTTGGCACATTACGACTTAGGTAATGACATGTACCAGCGTTTTTTAGACGATACGATGATGTACTCATCAGCAGTCTATAAAAAAGTAGATACGACATTGGCTGAGGCGCAGCAGCATAAACTCGCTTTGATTTGTGAGCGTTTACAACTGAAACCCGAAGATACTGTCATAGAAATTGGGACTGGTTGGGGCGGGTTTGCTATTTATGCAGCAACGCATTATGGTTGTCATATAACGACGACCACTATCTCGGATGCGCAATATGAAGAGGCGCAGCGCCGTGTAGAAGCGGCTGGAATGTCGGATAAAATTACTTTACTGAAGCAAGACTATCGCGAGCTGGCAGGACAATACGATAAATTAGTCAGTATTGAGATGATTGAAGCAGTTGGACACGAATATTTGCCGACGTTTTTTGCTAAATGTAATAGCCTGCTGAAGCCAACGGGTTTGATGGTGCTACAAGCGATTACCTTTAATGATCAAAATTATCAAGACTATATAAAGTCGGTCGATTTTATTCAGACGCATATTTTCCCTGGTGGTTGTTTATTGTCCAATCAAGAATTGACTACGCAGTTTACTGAGCAGACCGATATGGTCATCAAACAATTGCATGATTATGGTTTTGACTACGCTTTTACGCTGCGGGATTGGCGTACTGCGTTTATGGCACAACGTGAGGAGATAAAAGCACTCGGTTATGATGAAGCGTTTATTCGCTTATGGGAGTTTTATTTCTGCTACTGCGAAGGGGGGTTTTTGGAACGTACGATTGGAGTCGTGCAAGTCACTGCCGTCAAGCCAAACAACATTGATGCATGGCATTCATAGGCTACATTTTAGTCCCTATTATAAAAGGATCTTACTATGGGTTATATTTATATCTATCTTGCTTCTCTTGTCATATTTTTGGGCATTGATGCTGTTTGGCTGAAGACCATGACCGGCCTGTTTTATGAAAAGCGTATCGGACACTTACTTGCCGAACAGCCAAATATGACTGCTGCTGGGGTGTTTTATCTGTTTTACCTATTGGCGCTGTGTATTATTATTTTATACCCACAAATCAGATCAAATGCGCCGATTCACCATATCTTCTTATTGGGCGCTCTAATAGGGCTAATGGCTTACGGTACTTATGATTTTACTAGCTTAGCGTTATATAAAGGTTTTACTCTGGACACCGCTTTGGTTGATTTTGCTTGGGGTGGTATTTTAACAGGTTCAGTGAGTGCTATCGTGGCTTGGCTTGCTTATCATTTTCATTGGTTAAGCTAATCTAGTAGTTAAGTTAAATCGACTATATTTGCGCTATCGAAATTGCTAATGTATAAATAGCACTTTAAATAGATTCTACCCCCGTTAAGGAACATTATGACGCAATATAACACCAGCTCTACCGCCAAAACAGTCCCATTAAACCATGAGCTGTATATGTCAGTGCTTATGACGCCAGATATGGCCAATTTTATTGGTAACGTCCATGGTGGGGATTTGCTCAAGATGCTGGACCAAGTCGCTTATGCCTGTGCCAGTCGCTATAGCGGTAGTTATGTGGTGACACTGTCAGTTGATCAAGTAATGTTCCGTGAGCCTATTCATGTTGGAGAGTTGGTAACGTTTGCAGCTAGTGTCAATTACGTTGGTAAGACTTCAATGGAAGTCGGTATTCGAGTAGAGGCAGAAGATGTACGTGCACGTACCGTTCGCCATACCAACAGCTGCTACTTTACCATGGTGGCGATTGATGAAAATCGTAAACCCACGCTAATCCCTGAGCTTGAGATTAAAGATGCCTTGCAACAATGCCGATTTGACGCAGGCTTAGAGCGCAGAAAGCTGCGTATGGAAGGCTCGCAACGTATCAGCTGTGACATCAGTAAATTGACTAATAAAGTATCAAGCGCATAATCTGCTTATTAATGCAGACAATAAACATACTCTCACCAAAACATTACTGATAAGAACAGGTTTTTTGACTACAGTAAATGGAATCTAAAGTAACTAATAGATCAGCTAGTGTTTATATATAACTAGTCTGGTTTTATACCTTAAACCATCCATTTATTGAGACCTAGATGAGTTTAAAACCGCCAGAATCCAATCCAAAAGATGAGCCAACGCCGCGCGCTGATACGCACGGCATTGGTCGCTCACGCGCTCAAAACCCTTTTAATGCTTCAGATAATACCAATTCTGACCCCTCTAAATCTACGCCAAGCCATGATGACAAAAAATCGAGCTCATTAATAACGGTTTTGATTGCAGTTGGTGCCAATCTTATTATTGCGATTGCTAAAACAGTAGCGGCGTTTATGACGGGTTCCGCTTCCATGATAGCGGAATCAGCGCATTCTTGGGCAGACGCGGGCAATGGTACACTGTTAATCGTTGCAGAGAAAAAGTCGGTCAAACCTGCTGACAAAAGCCATCCACTCGGCTACGGTAAAGAGTCGTATGTATGGTCGATGATTGCCGCGTTTGGCGTCTTTATGGCAGGTTCAGTAGTGTCTATTTATACTGGCATTACCGAGTGGAATGCAGCTGAAACTGAAACCAACTATACCATCGGTTTTATTATCTTGGCAGTCGCCTTTGTGCTTGAAGGATTTTCTTTAACACAAGCGTATTTGCAAAGTAAAAAACATGGCGAAGCGATTAATGTCAGTGCCATCGGCTATGTGATGGACACCTCTAACCCCACCTTGCGCGGTGTTTTCTTTGAAGATTTGGCGGCAGTCATTGGGTTGGTTGTGGCCGCAGCTGCTATGGCAATGCACGCCTATACAGGCGAACCATTTTGGGATGCGCTTGGGTCCATCATTGTCGGTATATTGCTGGCCGTAGTGGCAGTCTTTTTAATCAGTCGTAATCGTGATTTTTTGGTTGGCTATAGAGTCTCAGAAAAAATGCACGATTATATTTTATCAGAGCTTATCAAGCATCCAGATATTGATAGTGTTTCTTACTTGCATTTGGAGTGGGTAGGTCCCAAAAAAATATTTATGGTCGCGGCGGTCGATATTGCTGGAAATCAACATGAACATGAGATTGCGCACAAATTTGAAAGTATAGAAAATCAGTTTCGCAGTCAGTCATTGTTTCAAGAAGCTATCTTAACTTTATCTGTCCCTAACGCTGAAATCTTACGCTTACCTGATAATGAACATTCATAATCTATAATAAGAATGAGAACATAATATGAAAAGTCCTTTAAAACCGTTAACAAAACATCCTAATCGCCATACACAGATAGTATCACCGTTGCTGGCATTAGTAGTAGTGACTTTAATGTCAGCTACTGCTGTACAAGCCAATGCAGAATTAATCGTACACGGTGATGCCAATCGAATTCAACACTCAGAAACGGTTATAGCAATACCCTATACTGTTAGTAAGATTAATGAATTAGAAAGAGTCAACAGCCCGTTACCGACTGATGTCTCTATCATTAAGCTCATGCAGGTGATGCACATTGATGAGCAAATACAATCTATCGTCGATGGCAAGCAAGCGGCTATCAATGCAATCAATACGCAAACTCAGAATCAACAGGCGACTGATAAACCGTTGAATAAACGTCAACGTGAGCTACAAAATCAGATCCAAAGTGTGTTAGGGCAATATGCTAAAATTATGACCAATGGGATAGGTAATACGGCAGATATTCAAACCTTAACGCAAGCTTATATCAGTGCAGCAAAAACTTACTATACGCAAGCGGAAGTGGATGCCCAAATCAAATTTTACGACACTGCTGTCGGTCAAAATATCTTAGCAAAACAGCCACAAATTACTGCCGCTTTTTTAAAGCAATCTTTACCGCAAGATACCTCAGAGACTGAAAACCAATTAAGTGAGCTGTTACCGCAGATGAAGCAAATTGTGAAAGGTATTTTTTAAAGTGTGTGTTAGAAATATAGTTAAAGTTCCTAAAAGATCTATGCTAGTGCTGGTATAAATGTTTTGCAGCCTCTGTCTGCGTAGCCACAGCAAGCAAGAAAAATTAATACCAGTAATATACGATTCATCGGTATTGATGTTTAATGATTCTAGTCAAAATCGTCAAACATAAAAAAGGTCACCATAGAGGTGACCTTTTTCTATTTAGCAAATAAGTTAATCTTATGTTGAAACGTGCTTATTTTTTAGACGTGTCTTTTTTCGGGGCATTTGCACCGATAAACCAAGCATCTTTATCAACAGTACGACTCACTTCAGTCAATAAGTCAGCGGTATCTTCATCACCAGCATCGCCAGCGGCATCAATCCCTTCACGCAAAGACGCAGCAATGGTCTTATAGCGATTGGTCAGCTCACGAACATGCTGGTCAACGTCAGTGATATCAGTCGGGTAAGTCTCTAAGATAGAGTCCTCAACGACACGTTTAGAGATACCATTGGCTTTGCCGCCAAGGATAACAATGCGCTCAGCGACTGTATCATAAGCTTCTGTTAAGCGTCCATAAGTGTCATCCAATAACTGATGTACACCAATGAAACCAGTACCTTGAAGATTCCAATGACATTGCTTGCTATCCATACTCAAATCAATGAGATTTGCTAGGTTAGCATTCAACAAATCGATCATTTTTTTTGCAGTTGCGTCATCTATTCCACTTGCGTAACGTTCTCTCATATTCTGCTCCATTATTCTATTTTAATAAATCTAAGTTTCTAATTATCAACAGCTCTTTAAATTTTTATTTATTAAGGTGTTGCTGACTGCTTATAAATTCATTATCGATAATAACAGCTTAAATAACAGATGGAACCCCAACATTTAGGCTTTATACAAGGGTCGTGTAATGAGTTTGTTAATCATGAAAACCTTTGTAAATTTAACCGCTAAAATAGACGCTTTGATAACAATCCGTGCACACGCCAGCATATTCAATCGTATTAAAATTTGATTTAATTGACGTTAAGTTAAGAATAGTCATACGCATTTTAAGCCTTATAAATATTTAGTCCTTTGGTCTAATGCCTTTCTCTGCGAATTTATCAAACAGCTGTTGCTGAGTTAAGTTGACTGTGTCATTGGCAAATTCATAATAATCGGGTTTTCTATCAATGAAAATCTGGCTCTCAAAAGTAAGGTTTGGATTCTCTTGAAACAGTCCTAGTGACAGGACATAAGTCTCAGAGCTAAGCTGATGATAATAGAGATTGGTGCCGCATTTATGGCAAAACGCACGCTCCGCCCATGCTGAAGAGGGGTAAATAGTCATTGACTCCTCACCTTTAATATCAGGTTTTGAGTGGCTATGTATCGCCATTAATGGTCCGCTGCCCCAACGACGACACATCGTACAATGGCACGCCTCAAAGGTATTAATATCTTCTAATTCGATGATGACGTTACCGCACAGACAGTGACCTTTCATAACTCGTTCCTTGATTAATGGTCATTGAACTATACCTGAGTTTCTATGCTTTTTATTGAGTGTTTGTGCATCCATTTGTGGGCGTTTTGCGCAATACATGACCTTTAAAAATAAAGGTTTAACCCCATATTGTTATAAACCTAACCTCTTATAATTTTTTATAAATATCAGGAAGACAACCATTATGCGAATGCCTGAACCGCGCTCGTCGCGTCAGTTAAATCAATTGGCCACTCAGCTGCAAGGCGAAGCTGAAATTAGTGGTGTCAACGCGTCTGGGACACAAATATCAAGTCGTGCTTTTGAGATGGTCACCGAGTTTGAGCCAGCAGGCGATCAGCCGCAAGCGATAAAGAAACTGGTTAATGGTATTAATGCTGGCATGGATGAGCAGCTATTACTGGGTGTGACGGGTTCTGGTAAGACCTATACCATGGCAAAGGTCATCTCTGAGACGCAACGTCCAACTATTATCATGGCACATAATAAAACGCTTGCTGCCCAATTATATGGTGAGTTTAAGTCGTTTTTCCCCAATAACGCGGTTGAATACTTTGTTAGTTATTATGACTATTATCAGCCAGAAGCCTATGTCGCAGCGAGCGATACCTTTATCGAAAAAGACAGCGCCATTAATGATCATATTGACCAGATGCGTCTGTCAGCGACGCGAGCACTCTTAGAGCGCCGTGACGCGATTATTGTCGCCTCGGTATCCTGTATCTATGGTTTGGGTGATCCAGAAAGTTATTTAAAAATGCTGCTGCACGTCGTCGTTGGGGACAAAATTGATCGCACTGCTACCATTAAACGTCTTGTTGAAATGCAATATATGCGTAACGAGCTGGACTTTGGGCGTGGTACTTATCGTCTTCGCGGTGAGCTGTTAGATATTTATCCTGCTGAGTCTGAGCAGCTAGCGGTGCGTGTGCACTTGTTTGATAATGAAGTGGAAAAAATCACGTGGTTTGATCCTTTAACAGGGAAGACGGTGCGTACAGTGCCGCGTATTACTATTTATCCAAAATCACATTACGTGACGCCGCGCAATAAATTGGAGGCTGCTAGTCATACCATCCGCGCTGAGCTTGAGCCACGGCTAGAGTATTTCCGTGAAAATAACAAGCTGATAGAAGCGCAACGTCTCAAAGAGCGTACTCAGTATGACCTTGAGATGATTCAACAGCTCGGCTACTGCAACGGTATCGAAAACTATTCACAGCATCTCTCTGGTCGTCCATCAGGGGAAGCACCACCGACTTTGTTTGATTATATTCCAGAAGATGCGTTATTATTTCTTGATGAGTCGCACGTGACTGTGTCGCAGATTGGTGCAATGTATAAAGGTGATAGATCACGTAAAGAGAATCTCGTTAATTATGGCTTTCGACTACCAAGCGCGATGAATAACCGTCCCATGAAGTTTGAAGAGTGGGAGCGTATCAAGCCTAAGACTATTTATGTGAGCGCCACGCCTGCATTGTATGAACTGGAACATAGTGAGCAAGTGGTCGAGCAAGTCGTACGTCCGACTGGTTTGATTGACCCTGAGATTGAGATTCGTCCTGTATTAACGCAGGTCGATGACGTGTTATCAGAGATTACTAAACGCAGAGAAAAAGACGAACGCGTGTTAATCACTACCTTGACCAAGCGTATGTCAGAGGATTTGACCAGCTATCTCAAAGAATACGATGTCAAAGTTGCTTACCTACACTCGGATATCGATACCCTTGAGCGTATGCAGATTATCCATGAGCTGCGTACGGGCGTGCATGATGTGCTGGTCGGTATTAACTTGCTACGTGAAGGGCTTGATATGCCTGAGGTGTCATTGGTTGCGATATTTGATGCGGACAAAGAGGGCTTCTTGCGTTCTGAGCGTGCTTTGATTCAGACCATTGGACGAGCTGCGCGTCATATCAATGGTAAGGCTATCCTTTATGCTGATCGTATTACCAACAGTATGCAAAAAGCGATTGATGAGACCGATCGTCGCCGCGAAAAACAAGTCGCCTTTAACCTTGAGCATAACATCACACCAACAGGTGCGCGCCGTAGTATCACGGATAAAATCGATACAGGTGATGACCATGATGCCAACGATAATCAGATGATTCCAATTAAGAGCAATCTGCCTGATGTCGATATCAGTATCTTACGTAGTCCTGATTTATTGGCTAAAGAAATCAATCGTCTTGAGAAGCTCATGAAGCAGATGTCGCGTGACTTAAAGTTTGAGGATGCCGCGAAAACGCGTGACAAAGTGCTAGAGCTAAAAGCGCATTTATTGTAAAGAGTAACGCTACTAAGTTTAAAATAGTAATAAAAAGGTGAGTTGCCAACAGTGCAGCTCACCTTTTTTATGGTCTTCTTATAACTAAAATAACCTCGCTTTTGCCCGAGGTTATTAATAACCAATAATTGGTAATGACAAAACTTGTGTTTATACCAAATGCCAATTAATATGATATCAATGAGCAATATGAACTTATAACAACGGACGTTGAGGCACATAATCCATCATGCAAAATAATAAATGCTTAGAATTAAATGCGAATGAAAACTCACTAGGCATGTCAGCTTCTGCCAAACAAGCCATTACAGACTCTTTAGGTGCAGGCTTCCGTTATCCAGATAATCCACGTGCGGCACTCATTAGCAAAATTGCCACCATCCATGGCGTGGCAGAAAACCAAATCTCATTAGGCAATGGCTCGACTGAAAATATTCGAGCTACCTTACAAATGCTGCAATATAAAGCTCTAAAAGAGGGCAGGCAGTTTCAAATGGTGATCCCTGTTCCCACTTTTGATTGTGCAGAGATGTATGCAAATGCCATTGGCGTGCCCGTCGTCAAGATACCGTTAACCGCTGAAAACTATGATTATAATTTTGACGAACTACAAAAAGCAGCTGACGATTTTGATGGCATCAGCCTACTTTACATTTGCAATCCAAACAACCCAACTGGCATCATTACCTCAACGGAAAAACTTAAAGCTTGGATAAGTAAGGCGCCAGACAACCATTACTTTTTATTAGATCAAGCTTACTTGGAGTACGTGTCAGACCCAAGTTTTGAGAGTGGAATTGAATGGGTAAAACAAGGGTTATCAGACAAGCTTATTGTCATTCATACTTTCTCAAAGTTATGTGCTTTAGCCGGTATGCGAGTGGGCTACGCGATTTCTAACCCGCAAGCTATTGAGACTGTCGAGGCGTTTATGTCTATGGATAACACCAACTTGTCAGGTGCGGTTGCTGCTATTGCGACGTTAAATGATGCAGAGTTTTTAGCGCTAAGTTTGCGCAATACCAATCAGTCGCGTCAGATGATTGAAACAGTCTTAGACGATCTGGGACTGCGTTATTTACCTTCACAGACCAACTTTATTTTTCATGAAATAAAAGGTGATTTAAAAACATATATCGACAGAATGCGAGACCATGGCATCAAGGTTGGTCGCGAGTTCCCACCTGTTATAGGCTTCAACCGCTTGACACTTGGTACGCCCGATGAGATGGCAGCATTTATCAAAGTATTAAAGTTATTTCGTGAAAAGGACTGGGTATGAGTGAGATAAATCATATGTCTTAACCAACCTCAAACGCAGTTTTACATATCCCACCTTAAAAAACATCACTTTATCTTATAAGATTGGTCAGTTAAGCACACTCTTTTAGATTGCTAGCTTTCAAGTTGCTAGATAAATTTAAGTCGCTGGATAAACGCTGAGCGATAGCTAAAGTTAAGTGTGCTAACGTCAATTATAATTATAATTATAAGGTTAAAGATATATTCATGTTTGATATCAAATCATTTTTTAAACGAGAAGTAGAAAAAAAACTCATCAATTTAGACGATTATATTTTTATGCCTGAGCGTGTAGAGATGGCGCTAGAAGGCGGATTATTAAATTGTGTACTCAATAGTGATGGTCGAGTGGATGTTTTTTATACCAAGGACGGCGTGACAGAAGTAAGTTCCGCATCACGTAAGCATCCGTTTACTGCGTTTGAGACCGAGCTATATCATGGGGTTTATGATGATATTATTCATGATTTGGCTAAAGAGGTGAGTAAGATACTTGAGCGTCGGTCAAAATATTTTCGCCAGAACAAGACATTGCATCCTACAGCGTCTCTAATGTCTCAGTCACATTAAAACAAGTAAGCTATAAGGTGATTTGAACTATTGTAGGTTTAGAAAAAATATAAGTAATCGGTAAGAAAAAGGGTGCGTTATATTTAAATGACGCGCCCTTTTTCTTACCTTGTATTTTGGTGTCAGCTTGAAACAGTTATTACTGATGCTTAGTTTTTCATACCAACTGATTTATCTTTGGCAGCTAACGCAGATGATTTAGTAATAGGAATAGATTGTGCGCCCTCAACTAAATGATTGGTCTTGGTTTATGTGACCAAGCCTTTGGCAAAACGAGTACTGTCGTCACGTATTTTTAAAGTATTGGTAAAATACCATTCACACTGAAAAGCTTGTTCATTGATATCAAAAGGGCGTTCTGCGGTTGATGATGGATCGCGATCTATTGTTGATAATCTATACGAATAGGCTGGGTTAAGCAATCGCCAACCCAGCCTAATCATTTATAATGACTGATATTATTAATAAACTATTTATTTAACGATGCTGGAATAACAGCTCTGCAATGATTTTGCAACGACTCTAGCCACTAATTGCACACGATATTGTGGGTCTATGGCTGCATTACCCAATTCAACGATGCTGACTTGTTGCGGTGCTTGCTCACTAACGCAACCACAAACTCTACCTTTTACCGCTTCTTCTTGCGCTTCAGTCATAGCGACACTGGCAATACGCCACGCGTTTTGCTGTTCGATCTGACTGCGACATTGATTGTCGATAGCTGCTTTAAAAACGCTCATACCGATCTCGTTTGCAGTACCCATTGCTGTTCCTGCATTGGTATTGCCGCCCGTTGAGGCACAGCCCGCTAGTGCAAATGTTGCTAGTAATGCTGTTGATGCGAATAATTTTTTCATCAAATTTCCTTTCAGGTTGATCAGTATTATGAGGGGATATTCTTAAAGTTTTATATCGTGCTGAGCAGATGTACCAAAACCTATAAACTGCTTTTTACTGCCTATACCTTGTGATATTTGCATGATATACATCAGCACAAATAAAAAGTCATCTTACTAGAACTCAATATTGATGACAAAGGAAATATAAACGTGCTATCAGAATATCTCTTAACAATTGTTTTTTATACCAAATTATGTCGTACAAAAAATGATGATAAATATTATAGGAGTAGTTCATCTTTATGGACTTAAAGGTTTACAAGGCGGTTAAAGTTTGTTTAAATAACTTACAATATGAAACTTAGTATCGCTTAGCGAAACAAGAAAGCGGTATTTAGTGAATAATAGCGCTTAACTTTCAATAAATCTCGATTTATAGTCAGGATAAGGGTTAGTGAGAAAAACAATATAGCAATATAAAGTCTCTCATGTTTTAATTAGATAGACTGTTTTTTTATGGCGCGCTCATAGTAACAGAGTGAGTAAAAAGCCATTTAAAGTAGCACGTTGCTAGTGTGACAGATATGGATAGTACCATCATATCTGAGTCATACTTTTTTAAGTCCATTTGCTTTATTTTATCAAGGAAGAAAATAATGAAGTCCATTTATAAACTGCCTTTACTTGCGGCAATGATTGCAGCCAGTATGACAATGGTTGCCTGTTCAGACAAAGCGGCTACTGATAGCGCAGCTACTGACGGTGCTACTGCTGATACCACCACAGATACCGCTGCCACAGCAAATGACAAGCTTGAAACCAAATTTGTTACCATTGCTACAGGTGGCGCTTCAGGTCCTTACAATATTATTGGAACGTCTTTAGCAGAGATTTATGCCAAGACTTTTGGCGTTAATGCTAAGACCCAAACGACAGGGGCGTCAGTAGAAAACGTCAACCTATTGACCCAAGGTAAAGTAGATATGGTACTGGCACTTAGTGATGTTGTCACTGATGCAGTCGAAGGTAAAAATGACTTTAAGGCACCTATCGCCAATATTCAGCAAATTGCTGTTCTGTATCCGAACGTCATTCAGCTGGTTGCTTCAGAGAAATCTGGCATCAAAAACATTGAAGATTTAAAAGGCAAACGTATTGCGGTTGGCGATCAAGGCTCGGGTACAGAGGTTAATGCTCGCACACTGTTAGAAGGTTTTGGTATTACCTATGATGATGTCAAGGTAGATTATTTAGGCTTTGCAGATGCTGCAGATGCGATGAAAGCTGGCAAAATTGAAGCGGCATTTTTTAGTAGTGGCTTACCAAACTCTTCGCTTTTAGAGCTAGAGCAGGGCATTAAGTTGCAGTTGGTGACCATCAATCAAGATAAGCTCAAAAAAATTATTGAGACCAAGCCTTACTTTAAGACTTTTGAGATTCCTGCCGGTACCTATGGTAATGCTGCTGCTATTCCAACCACAGCCGTCATGAATGCTTTATTGGTACGCTCTGATATCTCTGAAGAAGATGGCTATAAGCTAACTAAAGCATTGTTTGAAAACTTGGATGGGCTAAAGAATGCTCACCAAGCGGCGAGCGATATCAGTTTAGAGACGGCTCAAGTCGGTATGGTTGCTCCTATTCATCCTGGTGCCAAAAAATACTATGATGAGAAAGCAGCTAAATAAACAAGTATGGTGGTTTGCTGGCGTAGCATCTATTGCTGCGCTGGTTTTATTTATAATATGGGCGATTTTCAGCCGCCAAACTGTCATTGAAGTACGGGTAGCGAGCGTTACTGGTAACAATAACAATAGTGCCAGCCTAGTCTGCTATTTTGTTGAGCCCAATTTTCAATTGCGCTGGATTCACTCGGTAGAAAAGCAGTGGTGGGAGGAGCAGTACCTTCGTGAAGAAGAGGGCTTACTATTAACCACTACCTACTTTCAAGCGTTTGGTGCTGGTACGCCGTCTACTGAAAATGTCGCTCCTATACAAAAAGAGGGCTATGTCGGGTATCAAATCAACCAAAGGTTTCCCCATCTCAATTGGGTTGTATCAAGACTGACAAAAGGTGAGATTGACTATGCCAGTCAGCGCATTCTTATTCATCAACTGGTACCAGATTATTCAGAAGTAACTATCATGCCCAAGGCATATAGTCCAATCGATAGATTCAATAAGGATTTTTGTCATGAACTCCCAAGTGATGGATCACAGTAGCGATAAGCCTCACTCTAGTGATGATGCTAAGTTGGCAAATCAGCCAAATGCGCCTGAAGATACTGAGAATTACGATGACGTTGATCCTAGTGTCACACAGGCAATATTAGAAAAATACGATCGAGAATCTATTACGCGTCATATCACCCAAGGTCCAGTGAAGTATATTATCGCTGCGATCTGTATTTTCTACTCCATTTTTCATTTATACATTACCTTTAATCCAATGCCATCGTTACTACAGCGCTCTGTGCATGTGGGCGTTGGCTTCGCTTTGATTTTTTTGATTTTCCCTGCCAGTAAAAAAAGCAGCCGTAAGAAAGTGGCATGGTATGACTGGATTTGGTTTATCTTTTCCTTATCTGGGATGACGTATCTCATTTATGAGTATCAAGATATTGTCACCAGTCGCGGCGGTATGGCAAATTCGGTCGATGTGATCTTTTCTATTATTACGGTCATCTGCGTCCTTGAAGGCAGTCGGCGTATTACTGGCTGGATCTTGCCCATATTAGCCTCTATATTTTTGCTATATCCTTTTATCAGTCATTTGGACTTTATGCCGGATAGGCTGCTCACACGCCCTTATGATCTGGGCGATATTTTTGGTCAATTATTCTTAAAGACAGAAGGCTTATATTCGGTTGCAATCGGCGCATCAGTCACTTTTATCTTCTTATTCATTCTATTTGGGGCATTTTTAGCGCGCTCTGGAATGGGTCAGCTGTTTAATGATTTGGCATTGGCGCTAGCAGGCGATAAAAAAGGCGGACCTGCTAAAGTTGCTGTGATCTCCAGTGGGTTTATGGGTAGTATCAATGGTTCAGCTTTATCGAACGTAGTTAGTACAGGCGCGTTTACCATCCCATTGATGAAAAAGGTTGGTTATCATAAAGACTTTGCAGGAGCTGTAGAGGCGAGTGCGTCGGTCGGTGGTCAAATATTGCCACCTATTATGGGTGCCAGTGCTTTTATTATGGCGGAGACGACAGGTCTACCGTATAGCACTATTGCTTTGGCTGCGCTATTACCTGCTATTCTCTATTATCTAGGCGTTATCGCACAGGTACATTTTCGTGCCGGTCGCCGTGACTTAAAAGGCATGGCAAAAGAGAGTCTGCCGCAGGTAAAAGAGGTATTAAAAGCACGCGGTCATATGTTGTTGCCGATTGTATTTCTGATTTATTTACTAATACAAAATGTTCCTGTAGGTTATGCCGCGGCTTATACCATTGGCTTTACTGTTGTCATCAGTATGCTACGCAAAGAAACCCGCATGGGCTTTAAAGATATTTTAGGCGCTCTAGAAGATGGCGCACGCCAATCATTAGCAGTGATGGCAGCTTGTGCGGTTGTAGGTATCATCATTGGGGTCGTTAGTTTGACCAGCTTTGGTACAGTAATGACCTCTTCAATTGTTACTTTGGGTGCAGGGTCTTTATTGCTTACTTTGATTTTGACCATGCTGGCGTCTATGGTCTTGGGTATGGGATTGCCTTCTATCCCTGCTTATATCATTACCGCAACCATGGCAGCGCCTGCTCTAGCAGGATTTGATATTCCTATTTTGTCAGCGCACATGTTTGTTTTCTATTTTGGTGTGTTTGCAAATATTACCCCGCCCGTCTGTCTGGCAGCTTTTGCTGGTGCTGGTATCTCTGGCGGCGATCCGATGAAAACAGGGTATTTATCATTAAAGTTAGCGTTAGCAGGTTTTATCGTCCCCTTTATGTTTATTTATAATCCTGCGATGTTGATGATTGACCCAACAGATCTTGCGGTCACGGCGAAAGAATTTCCATTGCCGCCGGTCATCGATATTATTATTGCTGTTGTGACATCAGTCATTGGTGTGATTGGACTTAGTGCCGCGTTAGAGGGTTATTTTAAAAGTGATATGAATCTCGCTACGCGCTTAATATTAGCATTAGGCGCATTGCTGCTGATTTATCCTGGGCTGATCACAGGTGCAATAGGTGGCGTAATAGTACTAGGTATTGCGGCGTTCAATATAAAAGGTAGTAAGGCGCCAACCGCTTTAAGTGTTTAACATTGAAGCACTGCTACTTCAAGTGAGACAGAAAAGTTAGAAGCATATAGCGAATTCAGTATTAAAGCGATACAGTAGGACTGGGATGAATTTTACGCAGCCTCTGTCGGCGTAGGCACAGCACGCCAGAAAAATTTATACCAGTACTACGTTGGAACATAACGTATCTGTTTTATTTAGAATTTACTATAGAAAAGGGCGAATAGCAGCTATCTGCTATTCGCCCTTTTTATATTTTAAGACCCGTCATTTTACGTTGATATAGTGACGACTCTCACTTAACAGCCAAGTTTCCCTTCTGCTGCTAATGCTTTTTTGCTACGGATAGGTGCAGGGCAATCTTCACCATAGTACTGACGATCAGCAAAATAGCTTGAGCGCACCATAGGACCTGCCCAAATATTAAAGAAGCCAATCTTTTTGCCATAGTCCATATAACGCTGGAATTCATCTGGATGCACATAGCGATCGACTGGCGCATGGTCTTTACTAGGTTGTAAATACTGACCAACGGTAATCATATCGACGTTATGCGCCTTTAGATCATCAAGCAGCTTATAGATTTCTTCTTCAGTTTCACCAAGTCCAACCATAAAGCCGCATTTGGTCGCAATATCAGGGCGACGTTCTTTATAAATCTTTAGCAAGTCTAATGAATGCTGATAATCTGAACCTGGACGGAAAGCTTTATATAAACGAGGCACGGTTTCTATATTGTGGTTAAAAACATCAGGCGCCGTTTCAGTCAATAAGTCCAATGCAATATCCATACGACCACGGAAATCTGGTACCAAAATCTCGATCAAGCAATTTGGACTCAGCGCACGCGATTCATTCAATACTTCAACGAAATGCATCGCGCCGCCATCTTTTAAATCATCACGGTCAACCGAGGTAATGACGGCATATTTAAGACCTAAACCTTGGATGGTCTCGGCAGTATGACGCGGCTCATCTTTATCAAGCTCATTTGGACGACCATGTCCGACATCACAGAACGGGCATCGACGTGTACAGATATCACCCATAATCATAAAGGTGGCGGTACCATCGGCAAAGCACTGTGGAAGGTTAGGGCAGGCAGCTTCTTCACAAACGGTATAGAGTTTCTGTTCACGTAAGGTGGATTTGATACGTGCGACTTCCGCAGGTGAAGACAGTTTTACCCGAATCCAATCTGGCTTTTTCTTAGCCTCGACAGTCGGGATAATTTTAATTGGGATACGAGCAACTTTATCGTAGCCACGGAGTTTTTCGCCTTGGATGGCTTTTTTGGGTTTTGCGCGGGCAGCAGGCGTGTGCGTTTGTACGGCGTTTGTCATAATCGAATGTTCTCTTAACCCTTGATAGAACAAGGGTTTATGGAATTATTAGAATGCTTTATGAATAGAGCTATTATAGCAGATATTTGGTCAAGGTTTTTTAGGCAATCGCATGAAATGCAGTTTATCAAGGCTACTATAAATAAGCGATTTAGCATAGTTTCATTTATTGATATCAATGTTCATGTCATTTAGTACGTCTATGGCAGCGCGAAACGCTTCTTGAGTGGCAGGTGCGCCGCAATAAGGCAGGCTGTGCATCAAGACTTCTCGAATCTCAGCGACAGTGGCGCCATTATTGATGGCACCTCGGATATGTCCCTTTAGCTCAGCGGGACTTTTTTGTGCAATCAAAAAACCAATCGTGATAAGCGAGCGATATTTGCGCGGTAGTACCGAGTCATCTTGCCATGTACTGCCCCAAGCGTGCTCAATAATCCAATCTTGTAATGGCTGAGTAAATGGCGTTGCTGATTCAAGTGAGCGTTTGACATGTGCTGCACCCATCACCTCGGTACGAACTTTTAGACCGTTTTCATAATTGGCGTTTTGACTGGTGCCTTGATTGGCATTGTGACTCATACTGTGAGTAGTATTGCGATCTTCATTTTCTTTATTAGCCATTGTCATCCTTGATTTTATGATTAAATCCTTTGCATTTAATCGGTATATTCTTATCAAACATTATAACAGTCGAGTAGGTTTTATTTAACCGTTAATCGAGATATAGTTGATTCCATTTAACAATAACAACGTATAACAATAACGAGATACTAAGACAGTAGCGGTATATCTTTTTAAGTGAATAGATAGTTGCAACCGCAATTTACTACCAATATATTGTGAATGTTAAAAAACACAATAAGCCCTCAGTTTGAAAAATTTAGAATTTATGATATAGGCACCATTAGTCATATTATTTATGGCACTATTTATATAATAAATGTTCAATATGCCCCCTTTATGACCGCTTTATGAGCCTTTTAAAGGCTGAGCCATTAACATTTAGGGCGTTTTAAGCTATGATTGCACGGATAATTATTCCATCTAGTATATAGACGCAGGCGGTCATGCTGACTACCCACGTAATGTGCTAATACTCCCAACTGACGAGGACGACTATTGTGTTAGAAGCTTATCGTAAACATGTCGAAGAACGTGCTGAGCTAGGAACGGTTCCGCTACCACTGAACGAAAAACAAGTAGCAGAGTTGGTTGAACTACTAAAGAATCCACCAGCGGGCGAAGATGCGTTCTTGATGGACTTGCTTGAAAATCGTATTCCTGCCGGTGTTGACCAAGCTGCTTACGTTAAAGCGGCATTTTTGGCAGCGATCCTTAAGGGTGAAGCGACCTCTTCACTAGTAAGTAAGAAAAAAGCGGTTCAAATCTTGGGTACGATGCAAGGTGGTTACAACGTACAACCTTTGGTTGCTGCTCTTGATGATGCGGAAGTCGCCCAAGAAGCTGCCGATGCGTTGAAAAAAACCTTGCTAGTATTTGACGCATTCAATGATGTGACCGAAAAAGCAGAAGCGGGCAATACTATTGCTAAAGAAGTCGTTCAATCTTGGGCTGACGCTGAGTGGTTCTTGAGCCGTGACGCTGTACCAGCAAAGACGACTTACACGACATTTAAAATCACTGGCGAAACCAATACCGATGATTTGTCTCCTGCACAAGATGCGTGGAGCCGTCCTGATATCCCATTACATTCATTAGCGATGCATAAAAACTCTCGTGACGGCATTACTGCTGACGAAGAGGGCGTTATCGGTCCGATGAAACAGATCGAAGCGTTAAAAGAAAAAGGTCATCCATTAGCCTATGTTGGCGACGTGGTAGGTACGGGTTCTAGCCGTAAATCTGCGACCAATTCAGTACTATGGTTGATGGGTGATGATATCCCTAACGTGCCAAACAAACGTGGCGGTGGTCTAGTACTAGGTAACAATATCGCACCTATCTTCTTTAATACTATGGAAGATTCTGGCGCATTACCAATCGAAAAAGTAGCCGTTGATAACCTAAACATGGGTGATGTCTTTGATATCTATCCATATGATGGCAAAATCACTAAGCATGATTCTGATGAAGTACTGTCAACCTTTAAGCTAAACTCGCCAACTTTGCTTGATGAAGTTCGTGCTGGTGGTCGTATTCCGTTAATCGTTGGTCGTGGTCTGACCAATCGTGCTCGTGAATATATGGGTCTTGGTCATTCAGACGTATTTGCTAAGCCAGAAGAGCCAGTTGATACCGGCAAAGGCTTTACCTTAGCGCAAAAAATGGTTGGTAAAGCTTGTGGCCTGCCAGGTGTTCGTCCTGGTATGTACTGTGAACCAAAAATCACTACGGTCGGTAGTCAAGATACCACTGGTCCGATGACTCGTGATGAGTTAAAAGACTTAGCCTGCCTAGGTTTCCAAGCAGATTTGGTGATGCAGTCATTCTGTCATACGGCTGCTTATCCAAAGCCAGTTGACATCGAAACTCAGCATACACTACCTGACTTTATTATGAACCGTGGCGGCGTGAGCTTACGTCCAGGTGATGGTATTATTCACTCGTGGTTGAACCGTATGCTACTTCCGGATACCGTTGGTACTGGTGGTGACTCGCATACGCGTTTCCCAATCGGTATCTCATTCCCAGCCGGTTCTGGTCTAGTCGCCTTTGCTGCTGCTACTGGTGTTATGCCACTTGATATGCCTGAATCTGTCCGTGTCCGTTTCATTGGTGAGCGTCAAGCTGGTATCACCTTACGTGACTTGGTCCATGCAATTCCTTATCAAGCGATTAAAGAAGGTCTGTTAACCGTTGATAAGAAAGGTAAAATCAACGAGTTTAACGGTCGTATTCTTGAAATCGAAGGTTTAGAAGACTTAACCGCTGAGCAAGCGTTTGAATTGTCTGATGCTTCAGCTGAGCGTAGTGCTGCTGGTTGTACGATTACTCTATCTGAAAAGTCAGTTGCCGAGTATCTAACGTCGAACATCACATTATTAAAATGGATGATCTCAGAAGGTTACGGCGATGCACGTACGATTAGCCGTCGTATCGAAGGTATGCAAGAGTGGTTGGCTAATCCAAGCCTGATGCGTGCTGATGAAGATGCAGAATATACCATCGATATGGTTATCGATATGTCTGAAATCAAAGAGCCGATTCTTTGCTGCCCGAACGATCCAGATGATGCAAAAACATTGGCTGATGTCGCTGGTGACACCATTGATGAAGTATTCATTGGTTCATGTATGACTAACATCGGTCATTTCCGCGCTGCTGGTAAATTGCTAAAAGATGTCCCAGCAGGTAGCTTGCAAACACGTCTATGGATTGCGCCACCAACCAAAATGGATGCGCGTCAATTGATGGAAGAAGGTTACTATAATATCTATGCACAAGCCGGCGCTCGTACAGAGATGCCAGGTTGTTCATTATGTATGGGTAACCAAGCACGTATTGCACCGAATTCTACTGCCGTTTCGACTTCTACCCGTAACTTCCCAAACCGTTTAGGTCAAGGTGCTAACGTATATCTAGCATCAGCTGAATTGGCTTCTGTTGCTGCGGTACTTGGTAAATTACCAACCAATGAAGAGTATCAGCAGTACGCTGGCATGCTTGATAGCATGGGCGAAGAAGTGTATCAATACATGAACTTCGACCGTATGGAAGACTATACTGAAGAAGCTGATAAGATTAACGTTGCTCAGTTGAGCTAATTTTGGTCAAATCTTAAATGCTTTGAAGTTTTCAAAAACCCCGTATCGTCATGATGCGGGGTTTTTTGCTGTGAGCAATGGCTGGTTTCTCTTATTATCTTATGTATAATATGGGAGCAGGCGGAAACCGTGGCTCTGTATGTTATTTATCCTTTTCTATCTCGGGACGGACCGATACTTTGATAGGCACTTTTTTGTTTACGCTCAAGTGCTTTGGAGTTTTGGTTGATTACTTTATCCCCACTCAAACGTCGCATCGTCTATGTGACTGTCTTTGAAATCATTGCTATCATTTCATCTACCTTGGTTCTTATGCTGTTGAGTAACAGCAGCGCCGCAGAATCTCTACCAGTTGCCGTGATGGTCTCATTGGCAGCGGTGATTTGGAATTTTATTTACAATACGGCATTTGAAAACTGGGAACGTCGTAAGCAGGTGCCGCAGCGCACGTTATTGGTACGTAGTGCCCATGCGATAGGTTTTGAAGGCGGCTTGGTTTTGATTTGCCTGCCGGTGTATATGATTTGGTACGATGTTGGTTTTATCAAAGCCTTTATGATGGAAGCCGTGCTACTGCTGTTTTTCTTGATTTATACTTTTTTCTTTACCTTGGGTTTTGACAAAATATTTACCTTACCACATCACTATAAAAGTGCTTCTGCTTCTTGATAAGTATAGTCAGTCCTAAATAAAAGAAGTACAAATATTATCAATCACTACTGGGGTTAATTTTTCTTGCTTGCTGTGCCTACGCAGACAGAGGCTGCGAATAATTAACCCCATTAGTTCTGTACTCTTTTAAAAGTGGATCAACTATAGTAATACTGCTGTAAATTACTGTAAATATCTATTGTTTGGATATTCGTTGTTTATAGAGCTCTACCCAAAATAAAAGGCTGCACCTTGGCAGCCTTTTTAATGATATTGCAAAGAACAGTGTCATCAGCGTACTATTTGCCTTGATAAACCGGCTTACGTTTTTCCATAAATGCGGTAATACCTTCTTTAAAATCATCGGTTTTAGCAAGCATCGTTTGTTGTTCTACTTCCATATCCAATGCTTCATTAAGACCCATATAGGCATGAGTATTAATCATGTGCTTCATCGATGCCAATGCTTTGCCGGGTAGATTGCTCAGACGCGTTGCCAATGCCAGTACGCTCGCATCCAGCTCGTCGTTACTAACCACATTGTTGACTAAGTTTAAGCGTGCCATATCTTCCGCTTTGAGCTTATCGCCAAGCATGACCATTTCAGTCGTTTTTGCGACGCCAATCAATTGATTCAATAAGTAAATACCACCAGCATCTGGAATCAGACCAATATTGACAAAAGCTTGTACAAATTTGGCATTTTCAGCGGCAATACGAAAGTCACAAGTCAGCGCCAAGTTCATGCCAGCACCAGCAACTGCACCTTCTAATTTGGCGATAATAGGCTTATGAATATTACGCAGCTTTAAGCTAATCTCAGCGACTTCGCCAACCATAAAGTTTAGCTTATCCGATAATGCCTCGCTTTCCATACCGTTTTCCAACATCTCACCGATATGCCCGCCACTTGAGAAGTTATTGCCAGCACCCTGTAAGACAATGACTCGTACTTGTTCATCTTCATCGGCTTTGGTCAATGCTGCCATCATGGCATCTTTGAGTATCGTGCTAAAGGCGTTCAAGGTTTTAGCATCGTTCATTGTGATGGTAGCGATATGGTTTTCGGCTTGGTATTCGACGAGAGCTTGTGACATTTTGGATATCCTTAAGATGATGTTCTAGATAATGGTTGCAATAAAATACTGGTATAGTCATGCCTGAATAAAAGGAATATACATGTTATAAAGCACTACTGAGGTTAATTTTTCTTGCTTGCTGTGCCTGCGCAGACAGAGGCTGCGAATAATTAACCTTAGTAGTGTTGTACTCTTTTAAAATTGGAACAACTATATCGGCAGTAAGTAAAACAAATAGTGCAATACTAATTACTATAGCAGTTTGAGCTTATTATAAAAGCGAGATTTGTGCGCGCTTAAGGCACGTTTTGAATAACATTTTTTGCTGCTATCACTATTGCCAAAGGTATAAAACCTATCATTCAAAAATAAGGCTACTATCTGTAAGAGGGTTGAATTATTCTAGAAGACAGATTTCAAAAGGTTTTATTTTTTATCACACCAACAAGGAAGTGGTTATGCCAATGATTCATGTCAATGATATCGATATTTATTATGAAGACAGCGCGCCAAACGATAAGCAAAAGCCCATCATGGTATTCGCCCATGGTTTGCTATGGAATACGCGTATGTTTGACAAGCAAGTCGAGTATTTTAAAGCGGGTTATCGCTGTATTGCGTTTGATTTTCGGGGACAAGGTCAGTCTGAAATTACCAAATCTGGCTATGATATGGAAACCTTAACTGAAGATACGCTGGCGTTGTTAGATGCGCTAGATATTCAGCAGTGTCATTTTTTAGGACTATCAATGGGTGGATTTGTCGCCCAACGTATAGCGTTAAAGCGTCCTGAATTATTGCTATCGCTGACGCTGCTTGAAACTTCTGCTGATCCTGAAGATCCTAAAAACGTGCCACAGTACCGCAAGTTGATTAAAGCCATTCGTTGGTTGGGCATGAAGCGTGTCAGCCAAAAAGTAATGCCCATAATGTTTGGTAGCAGTTTTTTAGCAGATAAATCGCGTAAAGCTGACCGTAGAGAGTGGTTGTCTATGTTGCAAAGCAATCGTAAGGGCGGGGTCATCAAGGCAACTACTGGCGTGATTGAGCGCTCTGCAACGTATGATCAGCTCAGTGATATCAAGACACCGACGCTTATCATCGTTGGCGATGAAGATGTGGCAACACCGTATGCAAAAGCTGAGCGCATGCACTTTGCGATAGCAGGCTCTAAGCTGGTGGTGATTAAAGGTGCGGGGCATACGGCAACGGTTGAAGAGCCGGAGCAAGTTAATAAAGCCATTAATAAGTTTCTGGTAAACTTTATATAGTATTCATTGCGGATCTATATACCTGATATGACAGCGTTTATTATCGCAAAAAATGTAGCAAAAAAGCCGTTATCATGGATTTGATAACGGCTTTTTTAACGCTTTAAAAGGAGTGTTTACAATTTATAAGCGCGCTGTATAGTCGTTATTGCCATCATTAATGGTGCCAAAGACGTTAGCTCGATTGACGATCTCAGTTGCCCAAGCACGATGAGTAGCAGGCTCTAGCATGGTATTGTTATATTTAAAGACCGCTTTTGCCTCGATATGCAATATTGCCTGCGCCTCATCTAAAATGCTAAGCGGTACGCAATAAGCTTGCTGTACCAAGGCAATCTGGCTTGGATGAATAACGGTTTTGCCAACCAATCCCAAGCTCACATCACGCGTCAGCTCTTGCATAAATAGTGTGGGCTCATCCAAATACTCAAACACCGGTGCCGAGAGATAAAAGCCATGCGGCACAAAACAGCCAAGCAGCTGATAGGCGAGCGTACCAACGGGCGTGTCATAGACAAGGCTGTTTTTAGGACGGCGCAAACGCAATGCTGCAAACAAGTCATTACCACCGATACGCAAAGCAAATACGGGCTGATTAAAGGCTTCTTTAAAACCAATCGCAAGCTCTTGATTATGATGCGGATTAAACAATGCTGCCGTCTCAAGCGTCGGCATCAATAGCATCTCGGTGCTGAGATTCTGGCACGCCATGCGCCAGTTAGACAGGCTATACATATCGACTTTGGGCATTACAAAACCATCAATCAAATCAATATGGGTAAAATTTGATAACTGCTCTAGCATGGCCGGATGGCGCGGACGTACAAATACCAGCGGGCGCGTTGGTTGCTCGGACTGCATATTAGCTTGCTGTATCGGCTCATTGATACTATCAACGTGCGTCGCCCATGTATGCAGCAGCGTTTGCAGACGCTCAAGTGCCAACTCAACATCATGGTGGCTGACCGCATCTTCTAGGCAGATGATAATACTATTAATCGTCGGTAATTTATCACGCTTGATCACTTGCCAAATATCTTGACGCGTCGCTGGCATATACAAGCTCGCCCCCAACTGATACGGATGATGCATATGAGGCTTGAGCATGGCATGACGCTCAGTAATCAGATGTGCATAAGACTGGGTGTTTTGATAAAGGTGGCACTCGTTGTTTGACATATCTGACATAATAGGCATCGTAAATAGTGGTAAATGAATGGGTCTAAAAGTATAGTTTCAAGATTAGGTAGAAAGATAAGGAGTTATTAATCGTCTGTAGCGCGCTGCTTAATAAGGGTAATCGCTTGATAAGGCAGTATTTTATCACCTAGTACGCTAATAGCGATATGTCGCTGTGTACATAAATGCCTTAATAATATAGTGTCGGGGTGCTCAGCGCTCGCTAACAAAATACGTTCAGGGTCGCGGCGTAGTATCGCGCGTGTCGCCTCAGCGATGGTTGGCTTAATACGATTACGATTGCTGATAGCGTAGTCCGCTGCCAGCGTCTCTATCAAGTCCGCGGTCTGATAGCGAGGCTGCTTATAGGTTGGCAAGCCTTGTAAAGGCGTGCTCAATGTGCGCCTTGTAGTATCAATACAATCGATAAAGGCTAGGCTATGATCTGCCTCAATTAAATTATCATAAAAAACACTGCGATGCAGCCCCAATTCTGGCTCAGTATATAAGCTACGTGATATGAGTCCCGATACGGTACTGTTCAATAAACCTGACGGAATCAACCAGTCATCGATACTAGCAGCCAGCCAAGCAACACCAGCCGGATCAGCAAGGGTCAGTAGCGGTATAACATCCTGACCTTGATGGAAAATATTGGCAAAGCTAGGGTGGTTAGGATCGGCAAAGGCTTTTAGACTATGCGCCAGTTCTTGATAAATCGCCCCTTTACCTGTCCAACCATCGACAAATACAATCGGGCTATGAGGATGATTATTTAATATCATTTTTAATGCAACTGGATCAAGACCACGATCTCGTATAATACTGACGCCATAATGCACACTTGGTAGAGAGTAGCTGCTATCGGCAGTTGCTAATGCGCGTTGTAACAGCACGCCTATTGGTAAACCGGCACGCACAAGACTGACTAATATTAACGGGCGCTCATTATTGACGTTTGGCTGAAAAACTTGCTGTAGCGTATGGGCCAAATTGGTAATATCAGTCGCTGCTCTTACTTTTCCCTGCTCTAACGCCTCGATATATAGCTGCTCATGCATGGCACTTGGCGCGTCTTCCAAGGTCAGCATATCAGAGTAATGACGCTGCCCACTTTGAATCAGTGCTTCTTTTTGACTGACAGGCACATCAGCAACGGCATCTTTATCAACGATATTGAGCAGCACAGTGACATCGCTAGCAAGATAGCTGCCTGAGCCATATTGTGATAAATCGGCTGTTTTAATATTAGAATGGATTGAAGTCATAGTAGAAATAGTTGTACTCGTTTGATGACGGTTTAATAATAGATTAATAGCAGAATATCATTTAATAAAAGGTAGCGCTCATCATTTAGCTGCAAATTTCTCATGTAGCTGTCCATGATTGGGCATGCCGTACCAGTCAAGTAATTGCAGAAATGGCAGATCTGCCAGACTGTCACCAAAACCGAAGCTTGGGCGCTGATGATCCAAATGCTGTTCCAATAAAAATTGTACCGCATGATGTTTATGAATAGCATGCGGCAATATTGCTAAATTATTAGCATTCACATGCACATAAAAAATCTCATCAAAATCTGGTATGAGCGTTGGTAATTGTGTGGCTAACTCTGCCAATGCTTGATGGTCTTTTTGTCTGTGTTTGATCGCCAGATAAATGGTTAGCTCACTATCGATAAAAGTATCTTTATGCGGGGTGAGCTTTAAGTCGTTATGAGTACTATCGCTTTCTGGTCTATAACTATTGACCAACTCAGTCAGCTGACTGAGCTTATCTTGTACTGGAGCAAGCGCGTTATACATATGCTGCTGCCACGTGCTTAGTAGCTCACCATCAGACGCTAAAATGACCGCGCCATGGGTCAATACTTGCCAGCTATTAAAGGGCAGTTTGACGCGTTTAATTTCCTGACGATCACGTGCTGTGACGACTATCAATTCAGTGCTGGATAGTAGCCAATTAAAAAAAACCGTTTGGCGCTGACTCATAAAGCTTAACGGCTCATCTTTTTTATTGACAGTGGCGCAAACCAAAGTTTCAGGTTCAGTAGTGGGTAATTCCCATGCATCAATTTTACGCTGAGTTTGAAAGAGCGTATCGTCCAAATCCATCAGCGCATATGGCTTTACAATGTTTGGACTAGACTGGAAAAATGGGAAGGTCATTATGTTTTCCAAAGATAAAATGATGATAAGACTGTTTATAGATGGCTTGGATACGAATTTGTAAGGGAGGTGCAGCGCTGTTTTTCAAAACTGAGCATTACCTATTTATCAGACTTTAGCCAAATGCAGACAGTATAACGATAATCATAAAAAAGGTCAGAATAAATCGGTAATAAAAGTGCAGAATTATCGCAAGAGGATTGGCTTTAACCAATTTAGGATTGGATAGATAAGCTTAAATGACAGAGTTTAAAAATGGCTTGTGGCTGATTATAACCATCGATTTAATAAACTCAGAAAATTCAGTGTGAAATTTTCCGAGTTTATTAAAGTGAGGTTTCTTGAATAATAGGACGGTATTAAACTGATAGAGTCGATTCCAAATAAAATAGATACGCTATATTGCAACGCGGAACTGGTATGAATTTTTCTGGCGTGCTGTGCCTACGCCGACAGAGGCTGCGTAAAATTTATTCCAGTCCCGCTGTATCGTTTTAATACTGAATTCACTATAGAGACAATAGTTATGAAGTCCGCAGCCAGTTATCCATATATTTCTTCTAACCTTAGGCAAGAGACTAATCGTCCTTCCCATTCACGTAGCTCAGGCTCAATTTCGATACATATTGGTTTGGCATAGGGGCAGCGTTTATGAAGTGCGCAGCCACTTGGCGGATTAAGCGGACTAGGTAATTCGCCTTGTAGAGTCAGCTCTTTTTTATGACCCGTCACTGAGGGCGCTGCTGAGAGTAAAGCGATGGTATAAGGGTGTTTAGGATCATTATAAATAGCATCTTTAGCACCGTGCTCAACGGCCTTGCCTAAATACATGACCATCACGTCATCTGCTACGTGGCGTACGACAGAAAGGTTATGCGAGATAAAGACATAGGCAGTATGATATTCGTCTTGCAAGTCCATAAATAGATTCAGTACTTGTGCCTGAATAGAGACGTCGAGTGCTGACGTCGGCTCATCAGCGACGACAATTTTAGGGTTGAGCATCATGGCACGGGCAAGAGCAATACGTTGGCGCTGACCGCCAGAAAACATATGCGGATAGCGACCGGTATGCTCAGGACGCAAACCAACGTGCTTCATCATTGCATGGATTTTGGTGAGTTTTTCTTTTTTGCTCAGCGTAGTATGAATGTCTAACGGTTCGGTCAGCTGAAAGCCAATAGTATGACGTGGATTAAGACTGCCATAAGGGTTTTGGAACACCATCTGAATCTCAGTACGCAAATTTTTAAGCGCACTTCTGCTATAGCTTGTGGTGGCTTCATCGTTGATAAATAACTCGCCACTGGTAGGTTCCTCTATCAAGGTAAATCGAACTCTAATCGATAAACCTTTAATTCCTTTTAAAGTATTTATCAATTCAAATTATTTCAGGTCATGACAAATTATCAGAATTTGAGACACCCCAAAATGGTGTGTCTCAAGTGTTTGGTCTTCTAATAGTTGATATGTTGACACTGAATAAGCAAATGAATAGACCGAATATATAGGTAAATATGAGGTTGTGCAAGGTATCTACAGTGCAAATATGAATTTTTTTATGCTATGGACATCTTTTTTGTTATTAATGAGGTATTTAACCTCCGTAAAATCACAGGCATATATAAGTAAACTTTGTTTTAGAAAGATATAATAAATATTCTAAAGATGTTCATATTACGACTATGACAATCCATTATCAGTAGCTCATAATATGCACGTTAAATGCGCGTCTATTTAGGACTCACCACCAACACATTATCCAAACCTTTCCACATGGTATCCACACTATCAGCCGACGTTTCCACACACAATACAATCAAATCCCACTCATTCGGCTCAACGTTATAAGCAAAATTGGTCATACCAAGGCCATAATTATCACGAAAGCTTAACATCGTGCCAATACCGCTACCAAGTGCAATCGGTGAGCGGGTTAATGCACTAAAATTCACCGTATTATTGCTGTTATCTAAATTCGTCTGTGTCTCAAGCCATTCCGCCAATAAAAATGGCAACCAGACAAATTCATTACTGCCTAGTACCAATATTTTTTGTGGCAATTGAGCGTTATTAAATGCGTTTTGGCCATCAAAACTTGCAAATGCAGTTTGGAAACTTGCTAGATAATCCGCAAAGCCATTCGTGCTATCTAGCGTTGGAAAGCGTCCCCAATTACCGGTATTGCCCAAAGGTTGACTACCAGCTTCGGTCGTATCAACCGATGGCATAATGATAGGCTCAGGGTTGGGCGCATCAGTCCATTTCCAAGCGCCAGATAGTAAATGATGGCGGTGAAAATCAATGTTTGGCAGACGGGTGGCAATCGTATCATTGGCGTTTGCATCAGACTCATTTTGATTCTGATTTAGTGACCAATCAACCAAGGTTGTGAGATGCACTTGCTCTAGTTGGGTCAACCCAGCTTCACGTAATGCTGTGACGACATTAACGCAAGTATTACCCGTTGATGCTTCATCATCAACCATAATCAGCGTTTTACTGGCAAATAGTTGCGCTTGCGTCATTTTATCGGCACTTTGATAAATCAGATGCTGACTGGCATGACTGTGGTCTTCGCTAAAAGTGGTCAATAAAGAATCGCTACTATTGTCATCATGCTGGGCATGACGAGTAGAATTCAGCAGCAACGCTTGTGGATAGCGCGTTTGTAGCGCTTGGTGCACACCGGCAGATAAGCCAACCGCCGTCTCTGCCATACCGATGACCAAAATTGGCTCAGGCAAATCATCAGGTACTAAGTTTGCCAAATCAGTAAAGGCATCACGCATGATGCTTGGTGCCACCGGAATATGACGACCTAACACTTTTGAGACAAACAAAAATGCCCGTTTTGGGTTGATACGTTGAGCAAAATCAAGCAAATCTTCTAGCTGATAATGGCTGCTTTCTTTAAGGTCGTTGTTACCACTAGCAGCGTTGGTCTGATAGGTCAGATCAAGCGTACCGCGAGGTAGGGTAATGGTCGTGCTGTGTTGCTTGTTTGGCATTCATGTTCCTTTGATCTTTCAATTTTTTATCGTTGATTTTACTTATTCAGTAGCATCATCTTCAATCTTTACGCTGACCATAATTGAGCGTACTTGGCACGGTATAATTTGCTGTGCGATATCTGCCAGTTTCGGCTTCTTACTTAAACCGAGCCAATAAGCAAAACCAACTTGAGTTATATCTACACCGCTATGAGTGGTGTAATCAATACCACCAGAGGGGCGACTATTAATCTCAAGCACACGATGATGACCATTATCATCCGCTTTAGTCTGGACACTAACGATACCATCACAGCCGAACGTTTTTATCAGTGGAATGACCACATCCATGACTGATTGCTCATAACCAATATGCTGAATTTTCCCCGTTTTATAACGAGTAATAGCAGCCAACACTTCGCCGTATTCACAGACGACATCGATAGAGTATTCTTGTCCTGATAAATAAGGCATCAGCAACATGGGAATCGGGCGCTCATGCACCATAAGACTGTTGGTATAAGCATTGATAAATTGTGCGGTATTGATTTTCTTCTCTTCGGTAAAGTATAGATGCTCGAAACTGTCGTATTGCTCACCTTCTTCTTTACCCGTCTCTTTAACTTTACCTAAGCGCCAAAATCCTTGGGCAAAAATACCCGTCACTGGTTTGACACATAATGGCTGATGACCATGTTTAGCAAGTAAAGTCTCAAGCTCTGCGACAGTATCAAAGCGCCATGCATCTGCGACAGGGATATCATGCTCATGGCACTGCTGCATAAAGGCAAACTTATCATCGATGGATTTCAGTGCTGCAACGCTGGTCGCACCTGTCAATAAACGGATACCTGCTGCTGCAAATTTTTCGCGATGAGCTTCGTAATCAATGCCATTGCGTCCAGTAAGCAACACTTTCACGTTGTTTTTCTGAGCTTGTTCTAACACAAATTGCCAACGCGGCATCAATGCCTCAACAGATTCGAGCACTGCTTGCTCATTGTTATCTGCGGTGCTAATAGAAGGCTCGCGGTAGATGATGTCGGCAAATTCAAAAATCTCAGGTCTATTATGACGATGTGAGGCAACGATATGAAAGGGCATGCTAGATTGAGCTTTTAGGGTTTGCAGGCTAGCTAACATATCACGCTGGCTTGACTGACCTTCAGCCAACCAAGCAGCGCTTAACTTTGTATGATGACTATTGTTAACAGGGTTATCCATAATTCTCTTTGCACTCTCTTAAATAATAGGGTTGTGGATCACTCGATATCGTCATCATAAAGTGATTAGCAATTTAATATATGATCGAACAATTTCAGACATGGCATTTATACATAACGGGCTCTATTATATACAAATGCTAGATGTTATAAATGTTTCCAATTAAATAGCATCAAGAATTTTTACTTTTTTTATGATGTTTTATAAGATGCTGGTTCTGATTAAGGTTGTAATGCCATCCATGCTACTATATGGCGATAGTTAACATCACTCATATAAGTAAATAATAAATAACGTAAAGGATAAATGATGAGTCAACCTCAAGCTTTAATTGCAGGTGCTAACGCGCCGCTGCCAACGGATAATATTAGCATTCGTATTTTAAGCCAAAGCGCCATCGATTGCGCTGCATATCGCCTGACGACTGAAGGTAAAGTGCGCGGCGATGGCGATATGATATTTTATGGGCAGACGCGTAGCGATGATGGTAGCGTGAGCTTTCGCGGTCATGACAGTGATGGATTTTTTGATATCAATTTACCTGCACAGCCAGCAAGTATTGAAAAAATTGCATTAGCGTTTTCTAGTGCGCAGACGTTGGCTCAAGTCGGTGATGTGGATATTCAAGTACTACAAGGCAGTCAAGTGTTGATAACTTGCCAATTAAGTGCTGTTGGGCGTAATGAAAAAGCTATTATCTTAGCGGAATGTTATCGTCGTCAGGGCAATTGGAAGTTTCGTTTTATCGCTCAAGGTTTTGAAGGTGGCTTAAAACCTTTATCTGAGCATTTCGGTGTAGAGATTGCCGATGAAGCACCAGCTCAAAGCCTTATACAAAATCAGTCACAAGAGCAAGCTCAGCCTATTAATACGCAGCGACCAATCAATACGCAAAAAGCTAGTAGTGCGCCTCAGACAACTACGCCACCGCCGATTCCTGCTGGCTCTACCAATCCTTCAATCAACCTAAGTAAAATTACTTTAACCAAAAATCAATCTAGTATCAATCTCAAGAAACGTGATGATTTTGGCAAAATATCGGTCAACTTAGACTGGAACCAACGTCCAGATGTCAGCAAGCAAGCACCCAAAAAAGGACTGCTTGGCGATTTATTTAAGCAGCATAAAGCTGGTGGAATTGATCTCGATGTTGGTGCGATGATTCATCTGAAAAATGGTGAAAAAACGCTTATTCAAGCGTTGGGAAGTCGTTTTGGTAGCCTACAGTCAGCGCCATACGTTCTATTGCGTGCCGATGACAGAACAGGACAGGTAAGCGGCGGTGAATGGCTCGATATTAATGGGCAACAGTGGTCACAGATTGAAGAAGTATTTATCTTTGCTTTCATTTACGAAGGCGCACCAAATTGGGCGCAAACTGATGGGGTAGTGACTATTCATGTACCCGACCAGCCACCGATTGAAACGCGTTTGACAGAAGGTACAGGTAACTTACCGATGTGCGCCATTGCACGTCTGGTCAATCAGCAAGGCAGTATCAACGTTGAACGTATCAACCAATACTTCAAAGGACATCAAGAGATGGACAAAGCCTTTAATTGGGGCTTTAGCTGGAAACGTGGCAGTAAGTAACGACTCTATTTATATACTTTGATAGATATAAAAAATAAGCCCATCTATTGTTAGATGGGCTTATTTTTATACATGATATCTTATTAATAATAAGATATCATTTCAAAAATGACACTTATGGATATTAAGCATGCGGGGTGATAGCAGGCATTAAGTCATGGAAAGTGCGACCAGTCGCCGTTTCACCGATGGCATGCATCTTCCACTCATTATTATGACGATAAACTTTTGCCATAATCATCGCCGTATGCGTACCTTGTGAGGACAGATTATAGCGTGCTACTTCAGTATTGTTATTGGCATTGAGGATACGGCAAAACGCATTTTCTACTGTCTCAAACGTCTGACCAGTAAAGCTGTTGACGGTAAATACCAAGGATACTACGTTAGCTGGAACTTTTGATAAATCAACATTGATTACTTCATCATCACCATCGCCGTCACCAGTGCGGTTATCACCAGTGTGCACGATACTGCCGTCTTTCGATTTTAATTGGCTAAACCAAATGGCATCAACTGGCTGTTTGTTGCTATCGAACATAATGCATGATGCATCTAAATCGATAGAATCGCCGCCACTACCGCCGCCGAATAATTTACCTAAGAATCCACCTTTTTTATCTTGTGGACCTTGGGCAACGTCCCAGCCTAAACCCAATTTTACTTGAGTAAGCTCGCCGCCCGCTTCTTTGCTTAGGGAGATTTTTTGACCCTTTTGTAAACTAACTGCCATGTGATAATCCTTATAATAGTTGTATGAGAAATTGCTATAAAATATTGCCAAGTAATCCGCTATTGCCGCCACGACCACCTGAACTGGTGCCCAAGATGCTTTGTAGCCATCCTTGATAGCTGTCACGATTGCGTGAGCAGATAATAACTTTGCCTGAGCCTGAAAAGTTGAGTACCATTCCTTCGCCACTGGTGACTGAATTGATAATATTACTCATGATGCCTTTTTTCTTACTGGTCGATACAGAGAGCTTATAATCAAGCGTTGAATCCCAGCAGACCACATGACCATTATCGATGATGACGTCTTTATCTGGCGTCACATCAATCTCAAATAATGAACCGAAACCCGATACCACTACCTGACCTTGACCTTGTGTCTGCATGACCATAAAGCCGCCAGTATCACCAAAGACTGCGCCACCTAGATTACGTTGAATATTGGCTCTGATATCGACACCGATTTGCGCCGCGACAAAAGCACCATCGCTCAAGGTATATTGATGTTTGCCGCAATCAATGATTTGCATATCGCCATCGAGCGTTGGTGCCAGCAAGCAATCACCTTCACCGTTTACCGCTTCAATTTGCTGTTGAAAAAGTGACTCATCGTTAGCAAAACGGCGCATCAATGACTGCATCAGTCCACCTTGCAATTTACCTTTTAGCTCAAGGTTTGATTCCATCATCACCATGGCGTTGGCTTCGCAATAGATTGAGTCGCCTTTTTTAAGATTACAATGTAAAAAAGGTTCGATAGTACCAATTAAGCTAAACTTTGCAGCCATAGGTCAAAAGTCCTTGTTCTAATATTTTTATGAGTCCATCTGTAGAGGGTATAGCAAATAACTTCTGTCAATGTCATTTAGATATTAAATTAGTTACTTAAATTCATAGCCACTTAAATTTAAAGCCATCAAATGTCTTAAACAACACACTTGATGGCTTATAGATCTCGTAAGTAACTCGTAAATAAATAGTTACTTACGATAGTTGGCTCGCGACACGCTTAAGTCAATGAGACGATTAAACGTTGACGCCATAAGAAGCCGCTAATGGTCCAAGACCACCGCTAAAGCCTTGACCAACCGCGCGGAATTTCCAGTCACTACCATGACGGTATAACTCACCAAAAATCATGGCTGTTTCAGTGCTACCATCTTCTGATAGGTCATAACGGGCAATTTCAGCGGCACCGTTGTCATTAACGACACGGATGTAAGCATCGCCAACTTGACCGAAGTTTTGGTTACGGGTCTGACCTTCATAAATGATGGCACATAAGGCAACTTTACTAACGTCAGCTGGGATACTCGCTAAATTTACTTTGATGGCTTCATCATCACCAGCACCTTCGCCAGTACGGTTATCACCTGTATGCTCAACTGCACCGTTATCTGATTTTAAGTTATTGAAAAAGATAAAATCTTGGTCATTACGGACTTTGCCAGATTCATCAACTAAGAAGCCGATAGCGTCTAAGTCAAAATCCTGGCCATCGGTCGCGCGTGGATCCCAGCCTAGACCGACCGTAATATTGGTTAAACCTGGCGCTTCTTTTGATAAGTTTACGTTGCCGCCTTTTGTTAAGCTAATAGCCATATAAATATCCTTTGGATTAATAATTAAGTGGATTGATAAAAAATGAACTCAAATAGTGCAGTGGTCGATATATAGACGCCGTTAGAAAAAATCTATCTGTACGTCATGCCCTGCATATCATTACGATTTACTATACTAAGCGTTTGCTCACTAAGCAAGGCGTATTTTGTGCGCTGACGTTATGTTTACTAACAGATATAGCAATTGTGCAAATCTGATACTTTCTAACCGTCCCGATAACAATCGTTAAGATATTGTTATCAAAAATGAATTTCTTAGATACTGAAGTTGGTACTAAGGTTGTAATCTCGAACCTAGCAATGAAACAAAACCTTATGATATGAATTACTCATAAAGTAAAAAAGGTATAAAAAACAGGTCATACCAATCGCTTGATATAACCTGTCATGACTACGATTTTCTACCAAAGCGCTTTTTCTTAATTTGAACGTAGCGTTTAAACTTGAGCTAAAATCAACACTAAGTAATCGCCTTTGCTTGTTGCTTGCGATGCTTAAGTGAAGCAAGCAATGCCCAACCGATAAAGGCAATACCAATCAAACCCGTAATAATCTCTGGTACATGGAATTTCACTGATAGCAGCATAATAATTGCCAAAGCACCAATGGCATAATGCGCACC
>NZ_CAJHBE010000019.1:0-69893 GCF_904846555.1 Psychrobacter sp. DD43 | reverse complement strand
TGCGCTTAACCTTTACAGTGTCTAACTTGTCCATGAATAAGCTCCTTTTTCGTAAACTTATTTCAGGACGGGACATTGCTCATAAAAAAAGCCTTATAAAGAGTTATAAGGCTTTTTTTATGCAGTTATTATAATTGCTGATAAATATTAAAACTACATAGTATAAGTAGCCTGCAAACTGTCGATCTTACCTGCCAATAGACGCTCAACTTCGTTCTTTATTCTTAATCCCGTAATGTCCGTGCCCATTTGGACTGCAAAACCTACTGGTCGACCACTTTGAGCTTTAGAATTAATCCAAACTACCTTGCCATTCATAGGCAAACGCTCGCTAGAATTGGGCAAAGTAACAGCAATAAAAACTTCGTCACCCAGTTTTTGCGCTCGATCAGACGGCACGAACAATGCCCCATTGGTAACAAAGGACAGATAGCTTGCATATAGCATATCTATGTTTTCAATATGACAGGTTAAAATCCCACCACGTCCTGGCATTGCCATAGTCAGCTCCCTTTATCCATGAGGTTTACAGTATTTTTTCACACAGGGTTATCTTGTATAGTATTAGAGTATAAATACTGATAATAAGTTTAGTGGCATACACTGATATGCGAGAGTATCTTTAAGCCTTGTTGTCTATTACAAGCAAGCCAAATCTTGCATCAGCTTATCATAGGCGAATTTTTCTTGCACGTTTTGTTGCAGCGCAATTTTTGTCTGTTGTAAGCTATGCGCAAACACCTCTAACCCACTATCAATAGGTTGATAATCATTTAAATTGATTAAAAAATTAATGTCTTTTTGCTGCGCTTCAAAGCCCAAACCAACACGGCGGATATCGATTATCATGAGTTCAGACAGCTGGATAAATTCGACAATACCAAGCTGGGTTTGCCAATAGTCACTTGCCGCCACGCTACTGCGCTTACCACTACGTAATGCCTGCCATGTCGTCAGCCATAGCGTGCGCTTGCTATACCATGGCGCTTGAGCCAGTGCCACAGCTGCTAAAGGCGCACCATTTGCTAACTGGATAAGCTGCTCAATGGCATCTGTACCAACCGCTTCACGATGAATATTGCTGCCCAATACTTTAGTCACATAGTCCACTGCGACAGCAGGGTCAATCGTTTGTAATGCCAATTGCTGAACGCGGCTTTTAATCGTTGGGAGCAACTGTGCAGGGGCATCACTAATCAGAAATAAATGGACTTGGGCTTGGGGTTCTTCCAAGGTTTTAAGTAGCGCATTGGCGGCGGCAATGGTCATTTTCTCAGCATGATCTAATACGCAAATACGCATTCCCTGCCCGCCTTGATAAATAAAAGGCTGCAAGGCACGAATATCATCCACCTTTATTTTTAATGACGCGTTACTAGCTGTCTTAGCAGATTTTTTATCTTTTGTACTATTAGTTAATGCTTCTTTTTGAGCGCTGCTATCAGCATTGACTGGCAGGCTGACTAGCGGTAACACTTGTAAGCTTGGATGCGTACCTGATCTAAGCCATTGACAGCTCTCACAATGCCCGCAAGCGCCGAGTGGATGCTCATCACGCCCGCGGCATAATAACCATGCCACTAACCGCCATACAAAAGCGCGCTTGCCCATGCCTTGCATACCAGCTGCTAACAGCGCATGAGGTAGAGATTGCTGCGGCGCTAGTACCCGCATTGTCAGCTGCGACCAAAGTCCGTATTGCCATGGCAATAGTGGCGCAAAATACATATCATCGGTCATATTTGTCAGCTCACTCATGGCTATCGCTTAATATCTTTCAATTAAAAATCTGTGTTAGAGCATAATTTCTAAAAGTAACGTGGAATAAAAGTAACGTTATAAAATTTAAGTGAAACACCGTTAATTATTTTCGCTTAGGCTATTCTGCATTAATAATCTTGGAAATCTGTCAAACTCATGGCATTTAAACGATCTAAATCTTCTTGCGTATCGACACCTGCAGGTAATGAGCAGGCGGCTTTAGCAATCGCGATATGTCCCCCATTTTCCAACACACGTAATTGCTCTAAGCTTTCTAGTATTTCAAGCGGCGTTTGTGACCAGTGGACAAATTGCTGTAGCAAACTGACGCGATAAGCATATAAGCCTAGATGACGATAGGCATTTTTTGGCGGCTGTTTATTATTCTCACTGGTTAATACAACGTCACGATTACAAGGAATCGGCGCGCGACTAAAATAAAGCGCTCGTTGTTGACCATTGGACGTCTGACTGACCACTTTAACGACGGATGGGCGCATAAAAGTATCAAAGTCTTCAATTGGCTCACACAAAGTTGCCATGACGCTCTTTGCATCTTGCACCAATAATGTTTTAACTTGCTCTAACAATAATGGCGGTACTAGTGGTTCGTCACCTTGCATATTAACCACTATATCATGGGCAGCCCAGCCTTTGATGGCAGCTACTTCAGCCAAACGGTCCGTGCCTGAAGCATGTTCACTGCTTGTCATCACCACATCAAATCCTGCATCTAGACAAACTTTTGCAATCGATTCATCATCGGTTGCAATACACATATCATCGGCAAAATCCGCCAATCGTGCCTTTTCAGCCACCCAAATTATCATGGGCTTGCCATGAATGGTTAATAATGGCTTGTTAGGTAGACGCGTACTTTTTAAACGTGCAGGAATGACGATATGAGTTTTGACGGGCATAAGGGCTGATGACATAATCTGTTCCTATAAAACCTTTTAAATCTTTATATGATAAACGCTATATTATTGCTTTCTCATGCTTATATCGATGTCCAAGGTTTGCAATTGCTGTTGTAAACTCTCGTAACAACTGTCTGACAATACTGCGGTCACTGGCAATACCCATAATCTGCTGACCAGCTCTTTATACTCATCACTCAGCGCTTGATTAATAATTGCTTGCATTATCGAAGTTCTTATTTTCACGGCATCTTTACTGGTGACAATAATAGGATGGTCAGTATACTGCAACAGTTCATCCAGACTAAAGTCATAATGATCAGGATAAGGATGCGGAATAACTTCAAAACCAAGCGCATTTAAAGTATCAAAAAAACGCTGAGGATACCCAATGCCGCTCACCGCATGTACCTGACTGCCTTTCTCAGGTGCCATGGCTACTACGGCTAAATTATCCATCTGATTATTAGATGACCACAACAGTTCTAAATCATCTGGTTGTAAATGCATCGTTAAATGCTCAGTTAGAAGGGTATTATGATCAGATTTATTGTATATCGATGATGCGTCTGGCTTGTGATGATAAATGACATTTGCATCCTTTAATCGTGAAATGGGTTCGCGTAAAAATCCTGTCGGTAGCAACTGTTTATTCCCAAACCCTCGCGCCGCATCTACGACAACCCATTCGATATCACGTTGCAGCGCATAGTGCTGCAAACCATCATCAGCTATAATAAGCTGTAGATCTGGATAAGCCTCTAGCAAAATAGCAATCGCTTGCTGACGGTTAGGAGATACGGCCATGGATGTCCCTGTCGTATTAACGATGAGACATGGCTCATCACCGACGACATTAGGGACGCTCTCTGTATTAACCAATGCTGGCATTTGGCTACTATCACCGCCATAACCGCGACTGATAACCCCTACTTTAATGCCTTGCTGCTGCAAATGTCGAACCAAAGCAATAATTAATGGTGTCTTTCCGCTACCACCCACTGTGATATTACCGATGACCATGACTGGAATAGGCGCACGGTAACTGGAAAAAACACCTACTTTATAAGCTTGGCGGCGTAGTACCATCAACAGTGCATACAGCCAACTCACTGGCAACAGTAGCCAAAGCCAAGCTGCTTTGCGTTGCCATGCACGTGTTATTGTCGTTTCAATATTCATAGTTATTCAAAATCACGCGCATACATCTGCGCATAATGACCATGTAATTGCATCAGCTCAGCATGGGTGCCAAGCTCAACAATCTGACCACCATCTAGTACAGCAATACGGTCGGCGGACTCAATTGTAGTCAATCGATGCGCAATAACCAATGTTGTGCGATTCTTCATAATATTATCGAGCGCTTTTTGTATATAATATTCTGACTCATTATCTAAAGCACTAGTAGCTTCATCCAATATCAAAATTGGCGCATCTTTTAGCAGAGCACGTGCAATCGATAGACGCTGACGCTGACCGCCAGAGAGTTGTAAACCTTCAGCACCGATTTCACTTTGATAGCCATTTGGCATTTGCATAATAAAATCATGAGCAAAGGCATCTTTTGCTGCTTGCTCAACTTCAGCTGGAGTTTTATGAGCCAAACTGCCATAAGCAATATTATTAAACACAGTGGTATTAAACAGTACCACTTGCTGATTGACCATCGCAATCTGGGCACGTAAGCTTTCAAGCTTAATGTCTTCAATGGGCATACCATCGAGCGTAATCTGCCCTGAAGAAGTGGTTAACGTACGTGTGAGCAAATTGACTAAAGATGATTTACCCGCGCCACTACGTCCAACGAGCGCTACTGTCTCGCCTGCACGTATATCCAAATTAAAGTCGTGTAGTGCCACGGTTGAGTCTGGATAAACCAAGCTGACATTATCCAGTTTAATCTCACCTGCTAAGGTAGGACTAAGCACACCAGTATCCACCTCTTCCGGCTCATCTAATAAAGCAAATATCGATTCACCAGCCGCCAGCCCTCTCTGTAACTGTTGATTGACATCCGTCAATGAGCGTACTGGCTTACTTAAGAGACCTGCTGCTGCGATATAAGAGATAAACTGACCTGCTGAGATATCGTCTATCACCGCAGGGCGTAATGCTAGCCAAACCACGACTGCCATTGCCATTGCCATCAATAACTGTACTGCTGGGGTATTGATACTATTGGTCACAACAACCTTCATACCTTGGCGCAGGTTTTTCTTAGATGTCACATCAAAGCGCTTGGACTCGTATGCTTGTCCGCCATAATTTTTGACCACTTGATAACCATTGATGACTTCATTGGTGATATGACTGACATCACCCATCGTTTCTTGGATACCTTTGGAAAGCTTCAAATAACGCTTTGACGCCACACGGATAAGCCATAAAATCGGTGGCAGCACAACGAATAAAATCAGCGTCAAACGCCAGTTGCTATAAAGCAAAAAGCCCATCAAGGCAACCACGGTCAGACCGTCACGTAATAACGTTTTCATCGAATCGGTGCTAGCAGCGGTCACCTGCTCAACATCAAAAATAAGCTTAGATGAAATCGTCCCTGCCGGATTGGCCAAATAGAATGAACTTGGCAAACGCAGTAACTTATTAAACACCTCTACGCGCAGCTCATAGACCAAATTTCGCGACACCAACGCCGTATAGTAATTACCCAAAAAGCTACCCACACCGCGCACAAAGAACAACATCACAATAATAAACGGAAATAAATCCTGCTTACTTTGATCGTTCTGATTGATAGCATCGGTGATGTATTGCAAGAGTTTGGCAATCCAAATCTCGGTGGCGGCATTAATAGCAAAACCGATAATGGTAAGCAATATTGCCCACCAGTATGGTTTTAAATAAGCCAGTAAACGCATGAGCGTCTTGCGTTTAGGCGGATTTAACGTCGCCACTGTTGGTGCTACTGGTGTTTTAGCAGAAGTTTTTGTAGAGTCAGGTTGGTAAGCTTGGCTCATAAAAGCCTCAATATAGGTATAAGAACGAGAGTAAATGGCATTGATAAAGCAGTAACTTACAATGATGTATATAGCCATAAAAAAGAGTGATGGTGCTTAATACTGAGAACACGCTATAAGTTTATTCAGATTTATTGCGGTAACGCTTGACCAAGTGGCACAACAGTACTGATGTTTATATTTAAAAAGCCCAATTTTCCAGCGATATCCATGACTCTTACCACTGACTGATGCGTGGCGTTGGCATCGGCGGCAATCACAAAAAGCATATCACGATTACTGCCCGCCTCTTGTTGCAACATACTGGTGAGTTCCGCTTCATTGCTACTGGCAAGGGTAATACCATTGACCAAATAGCTGCCATCTTCTTGCACAGCTACCTCGATACTGTTTTTGTCTTCGGTCAATGCCACCCCTTCAGCTTCAGGCAAAATAATGTTTAAGCGGCTAAAATGATTGAATGAAGTTGCCAGTAGCAAAAACATGATTAAAAATAATAAACAATCAATCATCGGGGTCAGATTAATTTCAAGCGGCTCAACAGTCGGTTTTCTAAAGCGCATATCACTCTCTTCAATATAATGCTAATGTGCTCGATACATGATTCTCATAACGCTAATATCTTGATGTAAAGGATACTCAAAAAAATAACTATAAAGTAGCGGTCACGGCTTTATCTAAACCTAAGCCATCAATTGAACGCTCACCTTCTACAGGATTATCAACCACTATATTTTGCACAGGCGTATTGAGCGCATAATTATGCTCTAACAATTGATAGTCATACAGTTCTTGAACCATCAGTCCTGCTTGGGTTTCAAACTGTGCATTGATATCGATGATACGGCGCTGGAAATATCGATAGGCTACCAGCGCTGGGATAGCAACTATCATACCAGCCGCTGTGGTAATCAGGGCTTGCGACACCCCTGCAGCAAGCATCGTCGGGTCTTGCATTGCGCCATCAGTAATGGCCAAAAATGAAGAGATAATACCTAGTACCGTGCCCAATAAGCCAAGCAGAGGCGCAATCGCTCCGATCGTACCAAGCATGTTGATGTTTTTTTCTAATTGATGCACCTGTACACTGGCGCGGTTTTGCATATGCATCGTCATCGACTCTAAGCCGTATTGACGATAAAGCAAACCCGTCGCTAGGATATCACCTAGAGCGGTCTTTTCTTTGACATTCATTAGCTGCGTACGACCGATATCACCATTTTCACGAAGGCGCGTTATCAGCTGCTCACGCAATCTATTTGGGGCAACTTTGTTAAACTGTAAAGTATGACTACGCTCTATAATAATCACTAATGCCAAAATAGAGCACAACACGATAGGTGTCATCAGCCAACCACCCGCTTTTACCAACTCCCACATACGAACTCTCTTTTATATTTTTATAAAAATGGTTGTCATCAAGATAACTTAACAAGATAATTCGAACAGCGATTACAAACGCAGTCAATACCTTAAGCCTGTGCTTCTATATGCTTAATTAAAGCGGCTAATTGGTCTTGGCTATGGAAGAATATCTCGACGCTACCCTGCCCATCTTTTTTATGCTTGAGCTTCACTTCTGCACCTAACATATCTGTCAGTCTTTGTGTTAAACGCTCGACATCGCGAGATTGCCCTTGTTCGGTGCGACTCACTTTTGGTGCTGGCTGCAAAATAGATTTAACGAGTTTTTCAGCTTCGCGTACGGTCATACCGCCATCGATGATTTTTTGGGCGATGATAGGCTGCTGATCAGAAGATAAGGCTAAAAGTGTGCGCGCATGACCCATATCTAGAGCATTGGTCGCCAAATGATCTTTGACCGTGTCATGTAATTGATTTAGACGCAAGAGATTGGATACCGTCGTACGTGCTTTACCGACGACTTCTGCAATCATGGCATGACTCATACCAAATTCGGTATGGAAACGCTGTAACGCTGCAGCTTGTTCAATGACCGATAAGTCTTCGCGCTGAATATTTTCAATCAACGCGAGGGCAATCGCCAGCTCGTCTGACAAAGCACGCTCAATCGCTGGAATGACTGACTTGCCTGCCATTTTTGCCGCACGCCAGCGGCGCTCACCAGCGATAATTTCATGCGTAACCAAGGCCTCACTCTTGTCTTCATTCGCCAATAATGGACGAATAACGATCGGCTGCATGATACCATGCTGTTCGATAGAAGATGCCAATTCTGCCAGTGCCGTTTCACTCATATCACGGCGCGGCTGATACTTGCCCGCTTGCAAACGCGTGACATCGATTTGCACCAAACTGATTTGGTCCTCAGACCCGCTATTTTCTGTACTATTTACACGATTGCTCTTAACCGCAGTTTTATTTATCATACGCGGTGTGCGAGCTTTACGCAGACTATTGTCTTTTGGCTCAGAAGCAGCAGATTGAGCGGACGTAGAATTCGTATTGATTGCAGTTTCAGCAGCATTGCCCGTCGCTTTTGTCTCAGCTGGCAAAGCATCCTCGCGCGCAGCCATATCGTCTTGCAAGGCAGAGGCGGTAATTTGCTTTTCTTTTTTGATTGACCCTAATAAGGCATCCAAGCCTCGATTGGCAGCCAACCCTCTTTTCTTCGCCATGATTACCTATCCTCTAACGCTAAAATAAAAGCCAAATGTTTTTAAATTTAATAATGAATACAATGTTCAATGTTCAATGTTTTGTTATTTAGCTGATTGCTCTAATGATCCATTACTTTTTTATCATTCGTCATTTTGTCTTATCCTAAGATAACTAACGACTTTGTTTTATGACTTCAGCGGCCAATTTTTGATAAGCACGTGCGCCCTTTGACCATCTCTCATAAGCAATAACCGGTAGACCATGCGCAGGCGCTTCAGCCAAGCGGATATTTCTTGGAATAATGGTTTGATACATAACGTCGCCAAAGTGCGCCTCTAACTCAGCAGACACATCACGGGCGAGCGTATTACGCGCATCGAATAACGTTCTGACCACGCCGCGAATATAGAGCTTAGGGTTCAATTCTGTTAAACGCTCTATCGTTTGCGACAAATCCGCCAACCCTTCTAGCGCATAATACTCACATTGCATTGGAATAATAACGCTATCAGTTGCCACCAAAGCATTAATCGTCAATAAGTTTAAGCTTGGCGCGCAATCTATAATCACATAATCATAGGCGGGTTTTTGTGCCACTGCTTGCGCATCAATCAAATCTGCCATTGCCGTCTTAAATAACTCATGGCTGTTGGTTTTGCTCATTAATGTGATGTCCATACCCGCCAAATCACGATTGGCACCGATGACATCAAATCCTGCAGGGCTACTGACAATAGCGTCAGATAAAGATACGCCATCAAGAAGCACATCTGCTATCGTCAATGCGAGCTCATTTTTATCGATGCCCGTACCACTAGTGGCATTACCCTGTGGGTCTAAGTCAATGAGCAGTACGTGCTTGCGTTTGGCAGCCAAGCTGGCGGTCAAATTTACCGCCGTTGTGGTCTTACCCACGCCGCCTTTTTGATTCGCAATCGCTATGATTTCCATACACTCACTCAATTTAATTAGGATCTATTACTGATTTTACTAACGGGCTCTTTTACTGAAGGCATAAACATTAGCACAAAGGATGTTTCACCATAAAAACACAGTTTTATGGTAAATGCTGTGCTCATAGCTTAGACATTTTTATGAGACAATTCAATTAAATGACGACTATCATGTAAACGTGGCACATTAAGTTTAATGGTCTTAATCTGCCAATTATCATCCAACGCTTGCAGCTCCTCATCGCTCGGAGCCTTACCTTTCATCGCACATAAGTAACCACCATCTGCTAATCTGGGCTCTGCTGAGTCAACAAAATCTATCAAACTGGCAAACGCACGCGAGGTGACCACATCGTAGCTGGCCTCATGCGCCTCAATGCGCGAGGCGATGGGCTGCACGTTACTCAGACCAAGCTCGCTGCTGATTTGCTTAATAAAACGAATTTTTTTCTGATTGCTATCAAGCGCGGTACATGAGCGCTCAGGCTGGCAAATCGCAATAATAACCGCCGGTAAGCCTGCGCCCGTGCCGATATCAAGCAGCGACCCTGATGGTAAATGCGTTATAATAGCCAAGCAGTCGATAACATGTTTGATAAGTGCCTCTACCGGATCAGTAATGGCGGTCAGATTATACGCTTTATTCCATAATAAAAGCTGGTCTAAATACAATAATAACGTGCGTTGCTGCGGCGCGCTCAATGCTAGACCGAGCTCTTTTATCGCTTGTGCCAAGACATTTGCCAATGTCGGTAATTGCGTGCCAAGCTTTACAAAGCCAGTTGGATCAATATGGATATTGCCTGTGCTAACAGATGATGCAGCGATTTTAGTAGTGTCTGACATACAAGGAATTATCCAGTTTTGATACGTGAACCGTCTATTTTATCATGCAGGCTGCCCATTGAATAGTTACAGATTGCGCCAATGTCCGTCATCTTATACTATCTACACTGACAGTGAGCCGTTATTCTTCTTGTAAGTCGTAAAGTTATCATATCGAAGTTAAGGTAAGTGCATTCCTATTAAATAAAACCTTCATCTACCTATGATACAAAACTGCGCTTAATGACTTATTTAAACTATGGCTATATCTTGTAAGATGTTCTATCCATTATTAAAAATTGACCATAAATATTTAAATATAAAAACCCAGTACTAAAACCAAGCATTAAAACTCAATGACCATCCAACTACTAGAAACGACTGATCATACACTTATGACTGAAGAGCCCAACATACCCCTGAATAAAGACCAACAAGACATCACCGATAATACCGCTGATGCTATGACGCCTATTAGTGATTCAAGTGATAAGCATTTATCTAAAGAGCCGTCAGCTAATAAAGAGCCGTCAGTAAGTAAAGAATCCCTGAATAACAATGCTTTAGCTAAGAAGAAATTAGATCAAAGCTTAAAACGCAAAAGAACGGCTCATAAGTCTGCAGAAAAAGAAAATAACCCCGACACTGCGGACACACCTATGACGCCTCACCCTATATTTACAGAGGTCTCACAGCGCTGCCTCATCGCGGCAAACCAACTTAAACGTTATAGTAAACCTAGCCTACTGCCAACCGATACCCGCAGCGCCCCAGATTTAGATATTGGTTTTGGGCAACAGCGGGCGCTTAAGGCATTGCATACGGCACTCGATATTCATGCTAGTGGCTATCATGTGTTTGCGGCTGGTGAAAATGGCTTAGGCAAACGGACAGTGATTAGTCGCTTGCTCAGTCTTATCGCAGCCGATGCACCGACGCCGGATGATTGGGTATATGTACACAATTTTACTGATCCTCGTACGCCATTAGCCCTACGCTTACCTGCTGGTCAGGCCGCTGTATTGCAACAACAAGTCAATACTCTGTGGCAACAAGCCAAAAAACGACTGAGTCAACGTTTTCGTAGCGACCAGTATCAAAGCAAAATTGAAGCCATCAAAAATGACACCCATCAAAAAGAAAGCCACGCCTATGATGCGCTCAATGCTGAGGGCAAGCAGTATGATTTGGCGTTAACCTTTCGCTCATTTGATAATAAAGCCGTTTTTGTTCATCCAAGCCAGCTTGCCGCAGAAACGAGCGAGATGGATGATAAAGAAGGCAAACTCTCTCATAGCCGTAAAAATAATAACCTTATCGATGACAATAAGGAAGCGGCTACCGCTAGCGCCGATGAGAGCGATGTTAAAGCTGGCAATAAGGCATACAGCAGTGAATATGAGACTGAGCTGAATAATTTTGCGCAAAAAAACCATATGCAAAAACGTCTTAGCCAGCTGACCATTGCTTTAGAGCAATTAGAAGATGAAGCTAATGATGCCATTGAATCATTACATCGCAATATTGCAAAGCGGGCGCTGCAGCCGTTATTCACACCTATTTATGAGCAGTTCAGCGCTCATCCAATTGTCGTTGAGTATCTAAAGGTAGTCTTTGCTGATATGGTTACTCATGTCGAGCGTATCGTCAATGGCGATGATGAAGAGTTTGTAACGGCGCTGCTTGCCACGACGCCTAGCCGCTATGCTGTCAATGTCGTTATCAGCCATGAGCCTGACAGTGGTGCGCCGGTTATCCTTGAAGACCTGCCCACTCATCTAAACCTCTTGGGTCATGTAGAGCAAATTACCCAATTAGGCACGGTCACCACCGATGTCAGCATGATTCGTGCCGGCGCCCTACACCGCGCCAATGGTGGCTATCTGTTGCTAGAAGCCAGTCATCTGCTTGAGCACCCTTATGCGTGGCAGGGTCTTAAGCGTGCACTGCAGTCTCGTAAAATCAAACTCTCAAGCCTTGAGCAAATGCTGACCTTAACAGGCAGTTTGTCTTTAGCGCCTGCACCGATTGAGCTTGATATAAAGGTTATTTTATTAGGCGAAGCTGATTTATATTATGAATTATTAGAGCTTGAGCCAGAGTTTGATGCGGTATTTAAGGTACGTGCTGACTTTCATGATGATGTAGTGCGCACCCATGAGCACGAGCTGGCGTTGGTTGGAAAGATGGCAGACATCATCGACTATGCCAATCTTTATCCGTTTGATAGAAGGGCACAGGCTGCGCTGCTTGAGCATTTAAGCCTACAAGCAGAGGACCAAGATCGTCTAAGTCTGCACAGTGACTTACTTATTAAACTGTTGCATGAATCTAATCGCCATGCGCGTTTGGGCGGACAAGACATCGTCAGTGCCAAGCACGTAGTGCAAGCGATTGAGGATATGGATGAGCGCTCAGGCTATTTGCGCGACCTCTATTGGGATGAGCTCAAAAACGGTCAGCAGCTTATCCAGACCCAAGGAGAGGCGGTTGGACAAGTCAACGCTTTAACCGTGGTGAGTTATGCCGATAGTGAGTTTGGTATGCCTGCCCGTCTCACGGCGGTTATTCAGCCAAATATCGGTACGGGTGAAATTCTAGATATCGAGCGCGACGTTGATTTGGGCGGCAGCTTACACGCCAAAGGCATGCTGATTATGACCAGCTACTTACGGGCGTTATTTAGTCAGCACCACGCATTAAATTTTAGCGCCTCACTGGCTTTTGAGCAGAGCTACGCGCATATCGATGGTGATAGCGCAACTGTCAGTGAAGGCTGTGCCCTATTGTCTGCCTTAGCAAACGTACCGATCAATCAATCTCTTGCGATCACAGGGTCTATGAATCAGCTTGGTGAAGTACAAGCCGTCGGTGGCATTAATTCCAAGATTGCTGGCTTCTTTGATGCCTGCCGCGAGCAAGAATTGACTGGACAGCAAGGCGTAGTCATCCCGATGGCAAACGTCAAACAGCTTATGCTGCGTGATGACATTATTGCCGCTGTCAAAGCGGGCAGTTTTCATATATATGGGGTGCACACGCTGAGCGAAGCGCTCACATTAATGACGGGCTTGCCTATCGATACGATAAATAAGAAAGGTCGCTATCGCAAAGAGACACTGTTTGGTAAGGTGTTAAGTCGTTTGATGCTATGGGATGAAAACCAAAACACAGATGATGATATTGATGATAAAAAATCAAAAAAGAAAGCCAAAAAGAAGCGTCAAGCCAAACGGCAAAAAGAAGAAGACAAGAAAAAAGCAGTTAATAAAGACAAAACGCTTGATGAAGACAATGGCATTGCCACAGACGAAGCACCCTAGACGTTATGCTGCTTTTCTGCGATGATAATCCACTGCTGCCGTCGTGCTCATACTAATGTGAATAACCCGCTGACTTTATAATCGTGACATTACAAAGGTTATCTTTTCATGACTGTATCTCATACCGACATTGCTCATACTGACAACGATAATCGCGACACTCAACAGGCTACTGATGAGCAAGCAAACGCTGTTGCACTTTCAGACAATAAAGCCGCTGATGATGCAGCCGATAGTCGTCATGGCGCTGCGACAACAGCGCGGCAGTGGCAAGTGTTGTCGCAATTACAACGTAATCGCTGGGTCGGCACCACTCATGTCTACGAGCAGCTGATACTGGCAGGTTTTGATATCAGTTTGCGCACAGTACAGCGCGACTTAAACGCCCTTGCCAAACGTTTTCCTATCGAAAAAAATAACGCCAATCCACAAGGTTGGCGCTGGGAAGACGATGCGCCGCTACAAAGCTTGCCGCATATGAATCTATCACAAGCGGTTGCCTTTAATATGGTGGAAGCCAATCTAAGCCAGCTGCTACCGCCAGTTATTTTAGATGAGTTATTTCCTTGGTTTGATTTGGCACGTCGCCAACTTAAAAACAGCAAAGTAACCCATTCATGGATTGATAGGGTTCGTATTGAACCCGCGACCCAGCCTTTGATTGCGCCGCACATTGATTTGGACAGTAAAGATAATATTTATCATGCTTTGTTTTATCAATTACAAATCAAAGCCAGCTATACCCGTAGCAACAAATCCCAAGCCAGCGAATATACCTTAAACCCTATTGCCATTATCCAACGCGGGGTGGTTATTTATCTGCTCGCGACCCGCACTGATGATAGCGAAACTATCATTCGCACCTTTGCCCTACATCGATTTGCCAGTGTTGAGATATTAGAGAGCGCAGCAAAAACGCCTGATAATTTTCAGCTAGATAACTATCTGGACGCAGGTGGTATGGGCTTTAGCCACCCCTTATTCCGCCAACTGCCCAATCATGGCAAATATACAGCGATTGAGCTACAATTTACCAAACAAGCAGGCAAAAGCTTAACAGAAAGTAAGCTCAGTGATGACCAAATTGTTATTATCAACAACGATGAAACCTTAACCATACAAGCAACGGTGAATCTAACTTCTCAGCTGGTTTGGTGGTTACGAGGTTTTGGTAATGGGCTGCTAAACGCCAAACCAGAGCTACTTTATCAAGCGGTATTAGATAAAGTAGTGGAAGATATCTAATTTTTTACGCCATTCTTACAAGCACTTTTATAGCTTCTACATCTACCTAATTCATTCATAAAAAAACCAAGTATCAAAAGGATTATTATGTCGACCACTACCCCATCGCCACTACTTTCAGACAGCTTAAGAGGGTTGGGGTTGGACGCAGGAACTTTGTTTTTTGGTCTGAATTATGAATTTACCAAGGTTGAGCAGACAGGCTTATTTAAAAAATTGAAGAAGCGTTTTAATAAAAATGCAAACTCCATGGATCTTGATTTGGCTTGCGTGTTATATGATGACAACTGCACCATCAGCGATATTGTTTGGTTTAAACAGCTGCGCGACAAAGCCGAATCGATATGCCATCAAGGCGATAGTTTGAATGGTAAAGACCGCGGCGACCAAGCGATGTATCTTGCACCGCTTGATCAAGAGCAAATCAGACTATATCTGGATGAAATCCCTGCTCATATCACGCATATTGCTTTGATTGCCAACTCCTATTACGGACAACCTTTTACCAGAGTTAAAAAAGGCGAGATTCATCTCAGTGATGATGAAGGTAACCGCTCTTTTGAGGTCAATTTAAAGCAGCTGCCACGTGATTGCGTGACGCTGTGGGTCGCCCATTTGCGCCGAGAAGTAGATGACTGGCATCTAACGTTACAGAACCTGCCACTCCCTGTAACAGATTTGGCAATAGCGGCGCAACAAGTGGCGCATGAATTGGCTCGTGCCCTACCGATCCCGCAAGCCATCTATGGCTAAAAGGATGTGCCGCGCTTAATTAAAAATGGTCAATCGCTATACAAAGCCATTGACCATTTTTTATTTTATATATAGGCGATTCGATACAGAAGAAAGCCTGTGATAACTGGCATAGTTAAAATATCTTAAAAACGCTACAGTACTGCTGGTATAAATTTTTTGCAGCCTCTGTCTGCGTAGGCACAGCAAGCAAGAAAAATTAATATCAGCAGTACTTGATGTATCAATATTACTTTTCCCTGACTCTAGTCCTTTACTATAAGCGCTCACCGCAATGTGGACAAAAATTCTTTTGCTGCACGTCTCTTTCACGGCGCTCAAGTTCTTGCTCACGCAGCACTTGCAGCACAATATCCTGCGCTTGCTCTTTATCTAAGCCAAGCTCGCGGCGAATTTTTTCAATCATCATTTGATTTTGCACCAAATCAAAATCACTATCAATCAGCTGTCCCCTGAAATCCTGCTCAAGCTCTTCACGGCGCTGACTGAGCTCATTTGCCAAACCAGTTGCCAAAATACCAGCAGGTAACGCTGCTAAACCAACGCCCAATATAGTAATGATAGCGCCTAATATTTTGCCAGCATTGGTAATCGGCGTCACATCACCATAACCTACCGTTGTTAGAGTAACTACCGCCCACCACATGGCTTTTGGTATCGATTCAAACTCCTCTGGCTGTGCATGATTTTCTACTAGATAGATACCACTAGAAGCGGTCACAATCATAATTATTAAGATAAAAATAACCGCTTGGAAGGAACCTTTTTCCTTACTAATAACCACCAACAAAATACGCAATGAGGCAAAATAACGAGTCAATTTAAGAATACGAAACAAACGTAAAATACGCAAGAAACGCAAGTCTATACTGACAAAGAAGTTCAAAAACGCAGGTACAATGGCAATCAAATCAATCAATGCAGATGGACTTCTTAGCCAATCCCAGCGCTGTCGCCATGTAGTATTGCTTGGCTTGGCTTCAGCAACGCTCCATATGCGAAGCAAATATTCAATAGAAAATATCACAATAGAAAAATTTTCAAACCACGTAAAGTATTCTTGATAAGGGTAGTACCAAGTATCAACAGACTCTGCAATCACCGCAGTGACATTTGCCATAATCAAAAAAATAAGGAAATAATCAACACAGCGACTAAAGAGCGTATCATGCTCATCGTTTTGCAAAATATTATAGACAAAAAGACGCAAGCGCCGTATAGATTGAAATAGCATGCCGTCCCTATGCGGTGTAACACCGAGCTTGGATGAACAAAAAAGCCGTTATGAGAGTCTGATTATACTAACTTTGTATAATAAATATAGACAACCAAGACCAATATGATAGCAACGGCGAAAAACGCTATGCGCAATAACCGCTCTTCAGCGCGCCACTCATGACTACGTTTTTGGGCAGGTAACAAGGATAAGCCACAGATCGGGCAACAAGAATCTATTTGGTCTAACACTATCAATGAGAGAGCGTTGTCACAGCGCAGTGGAGAATTACTACAGTAGCCAAGCATAATAGATAACCGATCCCTTTATAAAATAATGGCATATCAATAATAGCAAAAACCTACAATCAAAATAGGTTATGCCATAAACTTTAACGTATCCAAACCTTTCTCATTGTAACTTTACGCATAAATATCTGAACATTCCGCTTAATACCTTACTATTAGTAAGGTATTTGTACTATAATAGATAGCAGATGTTACAGGTTAATCCCTAGCCTAACATTATATGTTGCTAACTTATGACATCCCTCATGAGCTAGCGACCATTATCTAAACGTTAAGGAATTAAACGATGAAACTACAATCCCTAGTTTTAGCCGCTGCTACTGCACTTACTATGACCACTGCTTTTGCTGTGCCTGCAGGCACTTGGACAGTTGCCGCTGGTGCGCATTATGTTGATCCTAAAAATGATAATGGTGATGTCACTATAGGTGGCACAAACTATGCTGTAGATATTGATGGCGATGTCCGTCCAACCATCAGTGGTGAATACTTTATCGCTAATAACGTTGGTGTTGAACTACTCGCTGCCATTCCATTTCATCATGACTTTACCTTAACTGATGCCTTAAATAATGAGATCACTGGTAGAACTCAGCATTTACCACCAACGCTTTCTCTACAATATCACTTCGATGATTATAACCTACCTATGAATGTAAAACCGTTTGTGGGTGTTGGTGTAAACTACACGATGTTCTTTAAAGAAAAAGCAAATGTTACAGGTACTGAATTAAAGCTTGATGATAGCGTTGGTGTTGCTGGTCATATAGGACTTGATATCCCATTTGCTGCCACTGAGTCTTTCCGTATTGATGCCCGTTATATGGACATCAAAACTGACGCTACTTTAAATGGTACTGACATTGGCAAAATCGACATCAGTCCTTGGGCTTATGGCGTTGCCTTTGTAAAACAGTTCTAATTTAGCAGAATTATGAGCTAAATATCATAAATAGAAAAAGCCAGCTTAGTTGCTGGCTTTTTTGTGTCTATTATTTATCTATCATTTGTTGCAATAACAGCTATAAAAAAGACCATCCGCAGACAGTCTTTTTATGATTCATAACATATTTAAGTAATACTAAAATTTATAGCAAGATACGACGCGGGTCAGCAAGCAATGTTGCAACATAACGCGTGAATACTGCCGCATCAGCCCCATTAATCACACGATGATCATATGATAATGACAATGGCAACATCAAGCGCGGTTCAAAAGTTTGCTTATCAGCATTCCATTTCGGTTGCATCGTAGCTTCTGATGCCCCCAAAATACCAACTTGTGGCCAGTTTACCAGTGGCGTAAACGCCGTACCACCCAAGATACCTTGGCTTGAGATAGTAAAGCTTGCGCCTTGCAAGTCTTTAGTACTTAGCTTTTTATCACGGGCTTTGATGGCCAACTCGCCGATTTCAATCGCAATTTGCTTAATACCTTTTTCGTGAGCATTTTTAATCACTGGCACGATTAAGCCATCATCTGTTGCTACTGCAATCCCCATATTTACGCTTTTACGTAGGATGACTTGGGTATTGTCGTCACTTAAATGACTGTTAAAACGTGGATGCTGGGTCAATGCATAAGCCGTTGCTTTGACAATAAAGGCTAAAATTGTCAGTCCAACACCTTCAGCTTTCATACTGCCTTTAAGCTCACTACGCAGCTGCTCTGTCTCAGTGATATCAGACAAATCAAACTGCGTCACCTGTGGCAAGTAAGTGTTGTAATTCAGCTGTGGAATCGACACCTTTTGCAAGCGAGTTAAGTCTTGGGTTTCTGTTTCGCCCCAAATCTCAACGTTACTCATATCAGGTAAGCTTGGTAAGCTGGCTCTAGATACACCGGCTCCAGTATCGGGTGCAGCTTGTTTTGTCGTCAAGCTTTGCTTTACATGAGCAAACAAATCTTCTTTTAAGATACGTGCATTCAGTGCTGAACCTGTTACTTGGCTAATATCTACACCCAACTGACGGGCAAGTTTACGCACGGCAGGACCAGCATAGACATCAACCATTTTTTCATTGACTTGTGCTTCGGTCAGCTTATTACCTGTACTGCTTTTTGCAGTAGTACTAGCAACTTGTTTAGGCTCAGTCGTAGCTTGTTTAACAGCTTCCTGACTTGAATCAGTCTTTTGCTCGCTCACTGCTGGTTTTGCATCTTGCGACTGCTTATCTTCTACTTTGGTTTCACTTGCAGCATCAGCATTGTCTGAGCTTTGAGCGATGATGACAATAAAGTCTTGCCCATTGGCAACCATATCGCCTACTTGTATCAGTATTTTCTCAACTTTGCCGGCTTGTGGCGCTGGTACTTCAACCGACGCTTTATCTGACTCGATCAGCAAGATAGACTGATCAGCAGTGACCATATCGCCAACACTGACCATAATCTCAGATACTTGCGCTTCATCGACGCCTAAATCTGGGAGCGCATGCATGGTCGCTGTTGCTTCTTGCTCAACAGGTTGATCGGTATTTGACTCAACGGCTACCTTATCGCTCTGCTCTTCCTTTTGCAGTTCTTCTTGCTCAGCATCAAGAGGTTTCTCTTGAGTGTCAGCAGCAGGTGTTTCTACGCTTTGATTGTCATCTTGACTGTCAGTCTCGCTTTCAAGCTCGATTAGCACCATACCTTCACTGACTTGATCACCAATCGCAACACTGATTTTAGTCACTTTACCAGCAGCAGAGCTTGGCACTTCAACTGAAGCCTTGTCTGACTCAAGTAAAATAATATTATCGTCTTTTGCAATGACATCACCAACTGCAACCATAATTTCACTGACTTCGGCGCTATCGACACCCAAATCGGGGGCTTTAATGTCCATTTTTCATTTCCTTGTCTTATGGTTATTTTTCTTCGACATCATCATTACTAAGTAAGGTTGCATCGGCTTGATCTTCGGCGCGACCTTCACTGCTGATTTCATCATCATCTTCAGCGACAAACTCAGGTACAGGAATCGGATTAATGTTGCCAGGTGCTGGAGCGTCTGGAGAATAGTCATAATATGGCTGTTGCTGCCATGCAGGCGGATGATCGATATCGATATTTAAGCTAGAGATCGCGTCTTTAACCAAACGCATTTCTACTTCGCCTTCATCAGCCAAGCGTTTTAGGGTAGCAACAACAATATGAGCGGCATCAACGTTAAAGAAGCTACGTAGATTCTCACGGGTATCAGAGCGACCATAACCATCAGTACCTAGTGTGGTATATGGGCGGCTATCTGGCAACCAAGCACGGATCTGTTCTGAATAGTTGCGCATATAATCCGTTGCGGCAACGACCACACCTTCGTGCGGTGCAAGCTGTTCAGTAATCCATGGCACGCGCTCTTCATCCATTGGATGTAGACGATTATAGTCATCACACGCCATACCATCACGTGTCAACTCATTAAAGCTGGTGACGCTCCAGACGTTCGATGTGATATTAAACTCGTCTTTTAAGATACGTGCCGCTTTTTGCACTTCACGTAAAATAACACCAGAACCTAATAATTGAACTTGCGCAGAACCATTATCTTCTAACAGATACATACCACGTTTGATGCCTTCTTCAACGCCTTCTGGCATTGCAGGTTGCTCATAGTTCTCATTCATCACGGTGAGATAGTAATAAATACGCTCACCTTCAGCATACATGCGGCGTAAACCATCATGCATAATCACTGCCAACTCATAACCAAAGCACGGATCATAGCTCACACAGTTAGGAACGACGTTGAATAAAATTTGCGAATGACCATCTTGATGTTGCAAGCCTTCACCATTTAACGTCGTGCGACCTGCCGTTGCACCCAATAAGAAACCCTGTGCTTGACAATCACCAGCGGCCCAAGCCAAATCACCAATGCGTTGGAAACCGAACATAGAGTAATAAATGTACATCGGAATCATTGGTAGCGCATTCACTGAATAACTGGTTGCCAGCGCAATCCACGCACTCATTGCACCCGCTTCGTTAATACCTTCTTCTAACATATGACCATCGATGGCTTCTTTATAACCCATCAAGGCTTCACTGTCTTCAGGTGTATACTTTTGACCAACGGCAGAGTAAATACCCAATTGACGGAACATACCTTCTAAACCAAAGGTACGCGCTTCATCAGGTACGATAGGTACGACGCGGTCTTGGATGTCTTTGTTCTTTAGCATTGCTGATAATAGCCGCACAAACACCATGGTGGTTGATTGTTCTTTACCGTTACTACCTTTTAAAACACGATCAAAGATAGATAAATCAGGGATATTCAAAGGAATATGACCACTACGGCGATTTGGCAAATGGCCACCCAAGGCTTCGCGGCGACCTTTTAGATACTTCATCTCTGCTGAATCTTCAGCTGGACGATAGAACGGAAGCGTTTCTAACTGCTCATCAGTAAATGGTAAGTCAAAACGGTCACGGAAGTACACCAATGCTTCTTGATCAAGCTTCTTGACTTGATGTGATTTGTTAACCGCTTGGGTGGTGGATAGGCCATAGCCTTTGACAGTCTTCACTAAAATAACCGTCGGCTGACCTTTGGTTTTCATGGCTTCACTAAACGCAGCATAAACCTTCATCGGGTCATGACCACCACGGTTCAGACGTGAAATATCTTCATCCGTTAAGGCATCTGCCATCTCTTTTAATTCAGGATACTTATTAAAGAAATGCTCACGGGTAAATTTGGCATCGCGCGCTTCATATAGCTGATACTCACCGTCGACTGTCTCTTCCATACGATGTTTAAGGACACCAGTATCATCATTAGCAAGCAGACTGTCCCAGTTACCGCCCCAAACCACTTTAATCACTCGCCAGCCTGCACCGCGGAATACGGATTCAAGTTCTTGAATAATTTTACCATTACCACGAACAGGACCATCGAGGCGCTGCAGGTTACAGTTAACGACCCAAATCAGGTTATCCAGCTTTTCACGACCAGCAAGAGAAATAGCACCTAAGCTTTCTGGCTCATCTGTTTCACCATCACCTAAGAACGCCCAAATCTTACGACCTTCTGACTCTAGCAGTTTGCGGTTTTCCATATAGCGATGTACATGGGCATGGTAGATTGACATGATAGGACCTAAGCCCATCGAAACCGTTGGGAACTGCCAATAGTCCGGCATCAAATAGGGATGTGGATAGCTTGATAACCCTTTACCACCGACTTCACGGCGGAAATTATCCAACTGATCTTCAGTCAAGCGACCTTCTAGATAAGAACGTGCATACATACCTGGCGCTGAGTGACCTTGATAATAAATCATATCGCCGCCGAAATGATCGCTGGCAGCACGGAAGAAATGGTTAAAACCAGTTTCATATAGCGTCGCACTAGAAGCAAATGATGCTAAGTGACCGCCCAAATCGTCATCGTTTTTATTGGCGCGCATCACCATTGCCAAGGCATTGTAGCGAATCAAGGCGCGAATCTTGCGCTCGATCGTCAAGTCACCTGGGTACATCGGCTCATCTTCAACGGCGATGGTATTGATATAGGCCGTATCTAAACGGTTAAAGGGCAGGCCTTCTTGTACCCCCATATTATATAAGGCTTTTAATAAGAACTGCGCACGATCTTTATCGGCATGCTTAATCACAGACTCAAAAGCTTGCAGCCATTCCTGCGTTTCGCTGCTATCAGCATCCTTGTAATAATTCATCTTCTCTAATCCTTTTTTATCAGTCATCCCTACACGGTGGCAGGGTATTATTAAATCACAGAGTTATACATATTTTCGTAAGCAAACGATTTACCTAATGCCTTCCTTGCTGCATCTCGTCATTCCATTATATGTCTTGGCTATTACAGACCAGTGCTAATAATCAGCAACTGTAGCTTGGCATGGGGTTCAAACAGACATCGTAGTAAAAGTAAACGACAGCCGATATGCGACTTTCATCATCAAATGATATTGACGCTCTATTATAGGGGTTTATTCACGTATTGTTTATAGCTATAAAGAAATGCCAATATGACAAGTATTTTTAAAATAAATAGTGATTATGTTTTTTGAGATATTTGGGAGGTTTGTTGGGAGATACTTTGTAATGAGCGGTAAATATAATATTTAGCAGAAATATATGTATTTGGTCATATTAAATCTGCCATTCATCCGTTTTCTAAGAAATTTACAAAATTATTGCTTAATATGATGAATTACGTAATATACACAGGTTTTTGGTTATGTTTATCGTGCGTATTTACATAAATGATTGTTAGTGAATATCAGTTTATAGGGATAGCAATATGTATCAGACTCAGCGCTTCGTAAATGCAATAGCTTCACAATTATTTGGTACATATCTATATCGAATATTGGCGTTGATGACAGCGATGGTTTTTCTTGCGATCAGTCATTCATCATTTGCACTTGCCCCCAATCCTGGATCTAACCTAGCATGTCCAGCTGGTTCAACCAAAGGAATATTCGATAACAGCAACTACACCAAGCTCAAAGAGAGTTTTGATACAAATACTTATCAAGCCATGACAAGCACATCAAGTTTGTCTATTCCATTGAAAATCAAAATGACCATTGAAGAGATCAACGTTAATACTTCTGGTAATACTACTATGGTTACAGGAACCAGTGCCAATCCTGCTATAGATATTAATAGAAACTTCAAAGACCTGACATCTCGTTCTGAGATCACTTTAGACTTTCAAAACACCGGGAATAGCGACTCTCTTTATTTAAATAATGTTGCCATAAGCGCGTTTGATATCGATAAGAACATAGGCAGCAATAAGACAGGTTGGGATGATTTAGTCAGCATCACTGGCATAACTCGAAACAATACTAAGATTAAAGGGACTTTCCAAAGAATATCTGGATCTAGTGTCGTTGAGCTAGGAAATGGGCTTCAGACCTCTTCTACAAATGCATCATTTAACTGCACTGCTGCTCTTGATACAAATTGTCAAGGGTCTGTCTTATTTAGCGAGGATATCAGATCAGTCACTTTTAGCTACACCAATACTAATAATATCACTACGCCCACAAGTCAAAGGTTTCAGTTTCGAGTAGATAGCTACTGCCACACTCCGCAATATACTTTTTCAGGTATCGTTTTTAATGATAATGGCGGTATCACAGATGCTAGTGCTACTAATGCCAATATTACAACGGGTCCTTATGCTAATAACGCTAATTACTTTAACGGCATATTCGATAACACTACACCTAATGCTGAAGCTGGTATTACTGGTAGCACTATTGAGCTTACTCACTGTACAAACGGCTCTATTTACGGTTCGCAATTAGTTGATGCTGGTGCATCTACTATTGGTCAATATAAGATAAATGTTCCTATTACTACCATCAGTGGCAATACCAATAATCTCTGTCTAATAGAAAAAAATAATAATACCGGTAATGTCTATACTATCCGTACCAATAGCGATAAGAAAGTGATTGCATTTGCAAATACCACTTACCATTATCCAGATAATAATTTCGGTAGAGTCATCGCTGCGAATGCTGCTTTAGTATTACAGAAATACCAGTTTGTAAATGACTGTAATGCCAGTACTTTAAATTATACTACAGTACCGACTACTTCTGATCCAAGAACTGGATTTAGTATGGACTCTATTTTAGGCAATATTACTCCACAGCAATGTATTGCTTATAGAATTACCGCCACCAACCGTGCAAATAACGCAATCAACGATTTTGTGATGCGAGATGTGTTGCAGAAAAAAGGAGTAAACAGTGCTCAAGTCACATCAGTACTTGCCAATCCTCCACTCTCAACGACTGATTATAATGCTGCAGAAAACCCCGCTATTGGAGCAAACGGTGAAGTCAAAACCAAAACTCTTACGCTCAATGCAAGAACCAATCGCAATTTTTACTTCAATACCAAATATGGAAGTACATCGAATCCATAGTGATTACTTATCTTGTATCGTCCCTAACATTAGAAAAAAAATTTTCAACAAAAGCCCTATCTCAAAAGATAGGGCTTTTACCGTTTAGTCGCCTTAAAATGCCGTTTGTCTTATTTATAGTGAAATTTTGTATTTAGTTTGTGACAATAGCTTTAATAAAAAATCTGACATTACCTAAACTTTTATAGATTACTGATTACGATTTTTGAATCATATAAGATGACATTTAAGTCTCATTAATAGCAATAGTGTAAACAAGGAATACTATATGAAAGGTTTTAATGTTTTACGCAACACATTACTAGCTAGCTTAGCGTCAGTATGTTTGTTAAGTACCGCTCATGCCGATGACGCTTTAAAAATGGATTTAACTGCCAATCAAGTCACTAAAAACGCTGCGGGCAAAACCAGCTATGTGCCCGTTCGTACTGCTCCAGCAGGTACTGTTATTCAGTATAAAGCCACTTATAGCAACACCATCAATAAAGATATTCAAGACTTAGCAGTTATCTTGCCTATCCCTGCCAATATGACTTTCACTGGTGAAGCAAGTCCATTAAGCGCTCAAGCCAGCATCGATGGTAAGAACTATATGGATATGCCATTGATGCGTAAAGTCGATGGCAAGATGGTCAAAATTCCGTTTTCTGAATACCGTACCCTGCGTTGGAATATCAAGCTGTTACCTGCACAGAAAAACGCCGTTGTATCCCTCAATACCATCGTTGAATAGCACACTTATAGCGCCTTTTATCTAAATACTCTAGGAAAATTACTTTATGAAATCTAATCTATTCAAATATTCCATGTTGACTGTTGGTATTGTTACTGCGATGGGTATTACTACTGCCAATGCAGCTACCCCAACAGGTGGTACGTCCGGCTCATTTAATGTAAATAACAAAGCGACAGCTTCTTATACTGTCGCTGGTAATACGACTGTTCAAACTGCTGAATCAAATGTCGTCACCGTTAATGTTTCTGAGACGGGTTCTTTTAGTTTGATTTCTACTGTTGTTGATGCCAATCCTAACGATGATTTTGGTAGAGATCGCGCTATTAATGCACAAGCCGTTTCGACCGTAGATTTTACCCATACCTTGGCTAACGCCGGTAACATTAATGATACTTATACCGTCAATATTGCCAATGCCACTGGCGATGATTTTGATTACAACCTAGGTAGTAGTGTTATTAAGTACCAAAAAGTCGATGCTAGCGGCGCTAATACTGGTGGTTTGGTGACCATTGCTAACGGCGGTACGATTGCATTAGCACCAGGCGAAAAAGCGTTAATCACTGTGACAGCCCAAGCCGATACTAAACGGGTTGCAGATGCTAATGGTATCCTAACCGTAACTGCTCAAAGTGCCTACCTAAAATCGAAACCTAGCAATAGCGCTGTTGCTACTTATACTGCTACTAACACTGATAATGCGTTAACCAAAACGCCACTTTACGCTATCACAAAATCGGCTATTACCAATCTTGGTAATAGTAATTTAGATTTAAATAGTAGCACTGCTTATGTCGATTATACGATTACCGTAAAAAACGAAGGTAATATCGCTGGTACTGCAATCAGTATCTCAGATGATCTACCATCAGGCTTGGTAGCAATAGCGTCAGGAGAAGCTAACTATGTAGCGCCTACTGTTACTGCCTCTAATGGTAGTGCAACAGGTACAGCTGTACTATCAGCCGCTAACAAAACCATCACGGTAGCTGGTCAAAATATCAAAGTTGGCGAAACGATCACCGTCACTTTCCGTGCCAAAAAAGCAACTGGCGCAACCGCTACTAGCTCATTCGTCAACTATGCAGTCGTCAGAGACAATACCAAAGACGATGCTACTGCGAATACGCCTGATATCATCGATAGATCTGATAATGGCACTAATCCAGGCGGTCCTACTGAAAGCACTTATGAAGATCCTGCTAAACCTCTAGTAGGTAAAGACGATAATACCAATGCAACCGTAAACACGACCAATCAAACGCGTGCTATTGCCATCACTCCTGGTGCCAATAAAGAAATTGCGCTTGTTACCCCTAACACTATTAATGACGTGACTAACAATTACACTTATACCATCACTAACAATGGTACTGACGTTATAGAAGCAGAAGGAACAGGCAATAATGCCAGTGCTGTCAAACTGTCTATAAAACCAACGGCTACTCAAGATAACGGCATCATTGATAATCCTAATATCAGTATTGCACGTGTCTATGTAGACGCTAACAACAATGGTAAGTTTGACACTGGTGAAATTGAACTTACTGGTGTAAATGGTATCTACGATCTTAATGCTGCCACTCCTTTTGTAACAGGTAGTACGACCACTCGCAAAGGGTTAGCGCCTGGCGAGAGCGTCAAAATTGGCGTACAGGTTGCTTCAACAGGTAAAGGTAGCAACGATCCAAACTCTACAACAGATAATGTAAACAACATAGGTGACTTTGAGACTTTAACAGTCGCTGTACAGCCTAATGGTGCCGTTAGCGGTACTGCCGCGCCTACTAGCACTGCTGGCAACCCATTATCTACAACCTCTACGACGACCTTGCAAGGTATTAATCTGAAGAAATACCAAATAGCGGCTAATTGTGACGCTGATCCTACTGTTACTGCTGCTGCGTGGTCGACTGGTAATGTAACTGCTAATGCTGATCAATGTGTCTTCTATAAATTAGAAGCTAAAAACACATTCATGGATGTGGCCAAAATTGTTAACAACCTTGTGGTTTCAGATACGTTAGACAGCAAACTTACTTATCAAACCAATAGCTTCTCAGCGTCCCCAACAGCAACGACTCAAACGCTCGGTCAGTCAATCCAAGTGACATTTGCGAGTATCGCTGCTAATACGACAGCCAACGTTATATTTGCTGCAAAACCTTCGCAAACAGGTACTAATTCAACTAATCCTTAATAAAAAATTAAATATCATACTTCTTCGAAATCTATAAGTATCACAAGATGCTTATAGGCTAAATCTCTAGCTTGAACCAATCGATTTTGATTAGTCAAGCTAGAGACGCTCCATTCTGTTACCCCTTTATATTTTATTGGATAAGCGACTTATTATGACCTCTAGTGTAATCAATACGTCTAAAAGCTTAACATCAGGCACAGCCAAGGTTTCGGCTCTGACGCTTGCTATGTTGCTTATGCAATCAAATATGGCTTTTGCTGCACCTAATACTGCTGTACAGACTATCGCTAACATCGCCAACGCAAGCTACAACGTCGACAGTCAAGCTGCCATCGTTATCTCTAGCACTTCTAACCAAGTGAGTGTTCAATCGTCTGCTTTCCCCCAATATGGTATTAGCCTAACTTCACCGCCAACAAAGACTATCGCCCCTGGCTTGACCGTTAGTTGGAAAAACCTTCTGACCAATACCAGTTACAGTGATCAGACTATCGATTTGAGCCTGACTATACCTAATAGTTTATCGAACATAAAACTCTATCAAGACTTGAATAACAACGGACGCTTCGATGATGGTGTTGATAAAGCGATTAAGTTAAATAACAATTTAACCGCTCAGATTACTTTAGGTCAAAGCGAGAGCATTGAGCTTACTATACAAGCATTATCTGATACCAATGCTAAAGCCGATGATACTGCTAGCATCAAGCTTGGTGCTGCTGTTGTTGAAGACCCTTCTATTACCGCTTTAGTGAGTGACGAGCTAATCATCGTTGAAACACGTCTCGATTTTATGCTTTATTCATGGGATGGCTATAGAAGAACATCGCAGGTAGGTGAAAATATCTATCTTGAAGCCAGCTGTGCTAAATGTAACGTCCGTGATAGTGCACGAGATGAAATATGGATAACGATTACTTCCTCTAAAACGGGTGATAATTATTCACTTAAAGCTATTGAGACTGGTGATAATACCGGTAAATTCCGTATAGAAGCACCAACAGAAAATAATGCTAATGCCATTAATGACGATATCATTCAGACGCTAGAAGGTGATAATTTACTCGCTACGTTAGAGGCTTATATCGACTCAAATGGTATACGACAGGAAATTAAAGAAGCTATCAGTAGCAATATCGCTATCGTTAATGATATCCCAACCCTACAAGTTACCAAAGAAGGTGATGTCAAAACTGCCTCACTTGGTGATTATGTTAACTATACAATTAATATCAAAAATGATGGTACCAGTACGGCTTATAACGTTGAATTAAAAGACGCTTTACCGCACGGATTTGACTACGTTGGTGGTAGTGTGAGTATTGATAAAGCGCAAACCACTGAGTTTAAAACCGATGGCAAATATCAAGTTTTAAGTCTGGGGAATATGGATGCCAAAACTAGTAAAGATATTACTTATCGCGTATTGGTTGGTTCATCAGCATTAGGCGGTGATGGTATCAATCGTGCGACTGCCATTGCCAAAACTGAGCAAGATCAAAGCCTCGTATCAAGAGAAGCCCAGTGGAAAGTAGAAGTCGATCGCGGTGTTATGAATACAGACGGCATCATCGTTGGTAAGGTCTACCACGATATCAACCGCGATGGCATTCAACAAAAACAAGGTGGCGAGCTTGGTGTTGCTGGCGTGCGACTCTATATGGAAAACGGCAACTTTGCTGTCACTGATCCTGAAGGAAAATACAACTTTTATGGTATCAGCGCCAAGACCCACGTATTGAAGGTTGACCGCACGACTATTCCAAACGCCACAGAACTGGTTACCCAAAGCAACCGTAATGCTGGCGATGCAGGTAGCCGTTTCGTTGACCTAAAATATGGCGAGCTGCATCGTGCCGATTTCGGTATCGTTGGCGGTATGGCGGATAGTACTGAACGCTTAAACGCAGAGCTTGTAGCGCGTAGCAAAAGTATCGGTGCCAAAAACGATCGCTTAGAGCAAGCGGTTAAAAGCGAGCTAATTTTAGATCCTGACTATAACCGCGACAATAAAGACAATATCAATGCCAGCGGCTGCAAATCTAACGATGTTTTAGATGCAGGGATTCAATGCGATTCAGCCATCGTCAATGAAATGGTCAACCCATCTGCAAATCGCGTTGAGATGGCAATTACTAAAATTGCACCTCCTGTAGAAAAAGAGTTAGAAGAATACTTGAAAGAAGTGGCTAACAATAACGTCGCCTTTATTAATTTAGATGAAGGTCAACAGCTCACTACTTATAAGCAAATGGTACAGGTGCAAGCACCACTCGGGTCGATATTTACTTTATATGCCAATGGTAAAGCGGTATCAGAACAGCAAATAGGTAAAACCGCTGAACAACAAAAGCAGAATGTCACTGCATTTGATTATTACGCAGTCGATTTAAAGCGTGGCACTAATACCTTACGCGGTGTCGCAACCGACGTGAATGGCAAAGTTATCTCTGAGCAAACTATCAAGGTATTAACACCGGATATTTTACAATCTATTAGTTATCGTACCCAAAAACAACTGGTAGCAGCTGATGGCGTCAGCGATTATCAAATTGATATCAGTCTAAAGGATCGTGATGGTCGTCCTTATATAGCATCAACTCCTATCACCATTGATACCAATATTGGTCGTATCAACTTAGCAGACAGCAGTAAAGATCAAGCCGGCACGCAAGTTACTGTCAATGGTGGTGAGCTGTTGATCTCCGTGACTGCGCCAAGCGCACCCGGTAAAGGTGAGATGATCATCGATACAGGCAGTACTAAGCAAGTAATTCCGCTACAGTTTACAGCTCAATTGCGTCCATTAATAGCTGTTGGTATCGTTGAAGGCGCGATAGCGCTCAAAGACTTTGATGGTAGTAATATCACTGACGCACAAGGTGCATTTGAAAAAGAATTACGCGAAATAGCTGGTAACGATGATTACTCAGCGACGGGTCGTGCGGCAATGTTCTTAAAAGGCAAAGTACGCGGTGATTATCTATTAACGCTTGCTTATGACAGCGACAAAAAAGGCGAGCGCCTGTTCCGTGATATCGAGCCGGGCGAATACTATCCCGTTTATGGCGACTCATCAGCCAAAGGTTTTGATGCGCAATCGACGAGCAAGCTATATGTACGTCTAGATAAAGGTCGCTCATTTGCCATGTATGGCGACTTAAAGACTCAAATTGACAACGATGAAGGTATTAAGCTCGGTCAATACAATCGTACACTGACTGGTGTCAAAGCCCAGTTTGAAGATAGCAACACGCGTATTACTGCTTTTGCCGCTGAAACCAGCACCTCCCAGCGTGTCAATGAAACTCGTGGTTTGGGCATTTCAGGTCCTTACCCGCTTGCTAATGATTTTGATGCAGTATTAGAAAATTCAGAAACTATAGAAGTAATCACCCGTGATGCTAATAATCCTGGACGTATTGTGCGCCGTGAGACCTTGACGCGCTTTGCTGATTATGAAATTGATCCTATTAGCCGTAGCTTATATCTAAAATCACCGATTGCTAGCCAAGATATCGATGGCAACCCTATCTACTTACGCGTTACTGTCGAGGTTGATGAAGGTGGTGAGAAATATTGGGTAGGTGGCGTCGCTGCTAAACGACAATTGACTGATAAAATCACTATCGGTGGCAGCTATATCAACAGTGACGATCCACTTAATAAAGAAGAGCTTGCTAGCGCTAATACTGTGGTTAAGTTTAATGACAAGCTAAAACTGGTCGCAGAATATGCCAAAAACAAAGCTGAGAATCCAAATTTCGAGCCAAGCAATCAGATCAATGCGGACAAACTAACAGGCGATAATGCTGAGGGTGACGCTCTACGTATCGAGCTTGACTATGATGATAAGAAAAATACTCGTGCAAAAGCCTATCATAACGATACCGATATCGGTTTTGTCACTGGCGCGTCACCACAAACTGCTGGTCGCACCGAATCTGGCATCGAAATCATCCACACTTTAAACGAGAAAAAGACTGCGCTTAAACTTGAAGGCGTGCGCACAGAAGATCATATTACTGATGCAAGTACTGAAGGCGTACAGGCCAGTATCGAACAGCGTTTAAGCAAAAATATCGTTGGTGAAGTCGGTGTACGTTATTACAAACAAGAAGGTGCTTCACGTAATATCCAAGCAGCAACAGATGTGGTGGATATTACTAATGATACTTTTGCAAATGATGACATCATCAATCAATCTGCGCTAAGCAACGTCAGCAACACTGAAAAAGATATCGAAGGCACCACTGCCCGCGCCCGTCTAACCGCGCATTTGCCAAAGCTAAATAACTCATTGGTATTTGCTGAGTATGAGCAAGATATTGAACACAGTTCACGCAACGCAACCTCTATCGGCGGTGAAACAGCACTGGGTAATTTAGGTCGACTTTATGCTCGCCATGATTTAATCAATAGCTTGTCTGGCAGCTATGGTTTAGACGATTCTGAAGAGCGTCAACGCACTGTTGTCGGCTTTGATGCCACTTATATGAAAGATGGCAAGGTTTATAGTGAATACCGTCTACGTGATGCCATCAGTGCTCGCGAAGCGGAAGCTGCCATTGGTCTAAAGAATAAATGGTATGTGCAAAAAGGCTTGACGCTTAATACCTTACTCGAGCGTGTCGAATCTTTAGAGGGTGAGAAAGACAGTACCTCAACTGCAGCAGGTTTTGGCGTTGAATACCTTGCTAACGAAAATTACAAAGCATCAGGGCGCCTAGAAAAACGCTGGGGCGATACCAGTGACACCTTATTAGGTAGTGCTGGCATTGCTTATCGTTATAGCGATGAAGTTACTTTATTAGCCAAAGATATTTATTCAAAAGTTGATTATGATGATGGTCATCGGACTATCAATCGCTTTCAACTTGGTGCTGCCTATCGCGATTACGATAGCAATCAGCTTGATATGCTGGCCAAGCTTGAATATCGCTTAGATGATAATGCCACTGGTGATGACCCTTATCAAAAGGATGCTATTGTTTGGTCATGGAGCGGTAACTACCATCCAACGCGCCCATTAACGTTATCAGGTCACTATGCAGGTAAATATACCGAATACGATGCTCAAGGTATCGCAAGTGACAATACCGCTCATGCTGTGTACGCTCGCGGCTTATATGATATTAGCGAGCGCTGGGATATTGGTTTACAAGCAGGTACTTATTGGAATAAGCAAGCAAATGACCTAGCCTATTTAGTTGGCGCTGAAGTTGGCTATAGTCCAATGAACAATTTATGGTTATCGCTTGGTTATAACTTCATGGGCTTTGAAGATGAAGACATCGCTTATGACGATACTACCATCGAGGGCGCTTACTTTAGACTACGCTTCAAGTTTGATGAAGATCTATTTAAGCGTGAAGACCGACGTAAAAATAAACGTGCAGCACCTGTATCCTCTACATTATAAGACGGTCAATTAAAAAGGCACCATCTTGAATGACGTTTTTCTGGAATCGTTTTTCCTTATTCACATGCACTAAAGCAAGATAAAGACTTCAAAATCTTATTCCAATAGCACTATATTTTTGAAGTAAATTGACTATAGCATTTGATAAGCGATAAAATCAGTCTCAAAATTGCCAGCACCGATACTTATCAGCTTACTACAAGGTTTTCGCGTTATGCTTTACTCTACTATTAAAGTAGCTACTTATAAAAATCCAATATGTGCTGCGTTTTCAGCTGTTTTGCTATTATCAACGACTTCATGCGTATCAACCACAGCTACGACTCTTCAAAAAAGTGGGAATATCACTACTATAGACACCTCTGATTACTGCCAGAGTCAGGATTTAAAAGCGACATATAAAAACCAAAATTCGCAGCAACGGGCGATGAGCTGTATGCTAGCAGAACTGCAGCATTATCAGCAAAAAGATAAAACTGCGCAGCAACAGTACTTTGCTTATAAAGCCCAAGCTTGGCTCAACTATGCCATCCATAAAGACAGTATGAATAGTCGCTCACCTGCTGGATTAGAAGCGGCAAAATCTGCAGAAGCTATTTTGCAAGCATTAAAAAAAGGCTCAGAAAACGATCTTGTTCTTATCCAAAATATATCTGCCTCATCAGCGCTAATGCGACCTGATTTATGGGCAACATTAAGTGCCCTCAAAGACAGCGGTGGTATTGCAAGCGCTCCCCGTGAAATAGCATTTAGTGAAGTGGCATTAATCTGGGCAGCGACCGACCAATGTGAACATAATTCACGGCAGGCAGGCAGTCAATTTCGCATGGCTGACCGCTGGCTTGAACAAGCACGTGAAGCTTTTGTTAATGCTCACAATTCTAAAGAAAACGTGGCATTAGAAGGGCTTATCGTACGTTATTATGAGCAATACTCGCCTTTCGATGCAAGTGGTGAGCGCTGTAATGGACAAGTATTGCCGACACTTGATCAAATGTAGAAATTTTATTCACTATAAGTATTTTATAAAGCTTATACATAAAAATTTAGCAAAAAAATCCGACATATAAATGTCGGATTTTTTTAATGTCTGTCTTTAAAACTTAATAGACAGACTAACGGTCTTTACGCGGTAGCTTCTCTGGCAAGTAACAACGCAGATAAGCGATAGATGCCGTATTAGCTTCTTGCAGATACTTATCGGTAATACGCTCATGACGACGATAAGAAACAGTAAAGATCGCATTCACGATACTAAAGGTAATCAATAACACATCTTGAATATCTTCAAACTTAGGCACTTCATAGCGTTCAGCCAAACGATCATAGACCAATTTTACTACTTGGTGATCCATATGCTCGCCAAAACTGTCGCCTTCAAAATCAGGCGTATTGGTATCATAAATTAATTTGGCTTTGGTTTGATCTTCATCAAAAATTTGTACACAGCGATCAATCAGCGCTGTAAGATACCCTTGCCATCTATCATATTTAACCGTCTCAACGGTTCTCAATACATCTAAAATATCAATAGCATTTAAAAAACGCAGCGCCAAAAATATGGCTTCAATATTAGGGAAGAAATGATAAGCAGACGCCCGTGGAATACCCGCTTCTTCGCAGACAGCGGCAAGCGTAATATCATTGATAGATTGGGTTTCACTCAACTTTTTAGCACCCATCAACAATTTTTGACGGCGGGCGCGTCCTTGCTGGCTAGTAAACTTAAACTTATTCGGCACCAGCTTTTTTGCCAGCTCCGAATCTACTAGTACATCTTCAATTTTGTCGTCTTTATTTTCACTCATGATAAATCTCTTAATGTTATGTCATATCTTTAAAAATATAGTGTTCATCGGATAGTATGCGCCCTAAATCAAAGCACCATTTCTATCAATCATATATGGATTGATAACACCGCTACTATACTCAACGAAGAGGCATAATAAACGCTTGTACACTATCAAGCAAGGAACAAGAATAGGTTAAAAACAATTCACTAATTAATTATAAAATAGTGTTAATTGTGAAGCTTTATTTTCGCTCTTATAATACCATGGTCGATCACTCTATCTGCATAATCCCACTTTAAATGGTCATTAAAGTAGTCAACCCGTTCAACCTGACCGAGCGAAAACTTACTATCAGGTAGAAATTCTTCAGAGACAAATAACTGATCAATCACTTCTGGCATACCTTGATAGATATGAGTATATGCTACATCTTTCATCCAACCATAACGGGCTTGAATACGAGCAGCATCAAACAGCGCGACGTCTCGCATGCTCTTGTCATAGTTGACCTCGCCAATCTCAGTCATCAGCTGGGTGGTTACGCTTTCAGTCACATCATTCATATCACCAAGCAAAATCAAGGGCTCACGAGTATGCTGTAACCTATCTATGATAGAAAGCCTGATAGAAGCCGCTTCTGCCGCACGCATACACAAACTACGCAACTTGGCACGAATACGAATATTTGGATCATCCATATCTTCTAATAAATTACCGGCCTCATCACGTAAGAAAAAAGCACGTTTACTTTTTAGATGAGCGGTAATAATGGTTATCGGCTGACCAAATGCATCTACGCGCAATACAAGGGGCGGACGATTAAAGCGCTGATAAGGACCAACATCAGGGATATCGATGACCGCTTTTGGGGCAATCTCTTCAAGCAAACTGGTCTCTAAGTGCGCAAACCGACTAATAATACCGACAGCAGGTGTATTTTGCGCCCCTTTACCTTGCGTATAGGAATTTACGCTGTCATTACTTGCCAGTGGAATAACGACATGTTCAGGCTTAAAGCCCAATGATACTGCTAAAGCTTCGAGCGCTTCACTGTCCCATACTTCTTGGACCGCAATGATATCAGCATGTGCCTTTGACAGTAGATCTGTGATACCGCGTAACTTATGTTCGTATTCGTGATTAGTATATGCAGGTGCGTTTGGATAATAGAGACGATTGGGATTGGCAAAATTGAGCAGGTTGGCAGTTGCTATATAAAACTGCTTATGATTACTTTCATTATTATTGGTCATAAACTGCCTATTATTCTATAATTGTTTTTACATAAGGTTTCTAATTATTACTTATTGGCTAATTTTAACAATAAAGCATATTATATATTCATACATAGTAATATACAGTAAAAAAGCCTCCAAAGAAATCTTTGGAGGCTTTAAAATAGCATAAATTCAAATTATTGCGTCTGTTAACAAAAAATGTCTACAATCGAACTAAACCCAGTAATAAGACAGTAAGCTTTAGTCGTGTTTACTTACTTGAAGCAAGTATACTATTAGCAGCACTTGCATATTAATCGCTGACTACTTTTCATAAACTATCTGACCTGAGTACTTAATATCTTATTAAAATCAGCATAAATACATTAAGAAATGCGGTTCCATGCATCACGAGATGCTCTACGTGCCTCATTCCATTCCATACGTGATTCACCTTTCACATTGTTCCATGAGCGCTCTAAATCTGACTCATGATCTTCAAAGCGGGCATCAGCGGGATAACGTGCACGGTTAGCATAGCCTACCGCGTAAGCTGGATGCAAATCACGATCGAAATCATGACCTTCTTGATAGTAATCGGCATTGGCATACTCTGCACGCCAATATGCTTCTTCACGCGTTGGATCAATCGCTTCGGCTGCTGCATGACCTGCACCGCCACCGACAATTGCACCAATTGCTCCACCAATAAGCGTGCCTAATGGGCCTGCCATCGTGCCAATAGCAGCACCTGCTGCTGCGCCGCCAATACCACCAATACCTGTACCTACAGGGTGTGAGCCTGGCTCCCCTGTGATTGGATCAGCATTCAGATCACTTCTTGCTTCTTCCGACATATGCTTGACAGCAGTACGATCAATCGCATCATGATCCTCTATAATGTTGTCATTTTCATGTCTAATAACAGTGTTATTGATTGTCTGATCATTACCAGTCAATCGGCGCTCGTTGTCATCGATAATACGCTCTCTATCACCAACTTCAAGATAGTCATCAGTAATCACACGGTTATTCGGGTCTGTAATACGGCCATCGTTATTCATAATATCTTCCTTAATTGATTTGTTATATATTCTATTTATCGTCAATCCACTTAATAGCAATATAAGCTAGATTAAGCGTTTTATTAAATCTTCTAAAGTATATGAACTGAGTTCAAAGACAGATAGGTCGAATATGTAAACTGTGTCAAAATCACGATGGTATTGCGTTACAGTCTGTATCTGTACCAAAACTTTGTCATCTGACGTAGTTTCTAGGTGAGTCGATTACATAATATTGTAAAACGGCTATTAAGTAATAAGCCAAACACTATCTATCATAGTAATCATGGCACTATTAATGCTCTACTGATAGCTTGTTGCCATTTATACAGATGCTTTTCACGCACATCTATAGACATGTTAGGCTCAAAAACTCGATCTACCTGCCATGAGGCTTTCATCGTTGTATCATCATATAAACCTGTTTTTAAGCCAGCAAGTAAAGCGGCTCCTTTTGCAGTAATCTCTGTGTCTCTTGGACGCAGTACCGGCACATTCAATAAATCTGCTTGGAACTGCATCAACAAATCATTATTTGCCGCGCCGCCATCTACTCTTAATTCAGTGAGTGGATGCGGGCTGTCTTTTTGCATCGCAATGAGCACATCGTATGTTTGATAAGCAACCGCCTCGAGTGCTGCCCTTGCAATATGGGCTTTGGTCGTACCGCGACTCATACCAGTAATACTGGCACTAATATCTGAGCGCCAATAAGGGGCACCTAATCCCGTAAATGCTGGCAGCAAAACCACCTCTTCACTGCTCTCAACTTGCCGAGCCAAGTCTTCTACCTCGCCGCTTTTTTGAAACATACCTAGGTTGTCACGCAGCCACTGTACAATTGCACCCGCCATAAAAACACTGCCCTCTAACGCGTAAGTTACGTCTCTGTTTGGAGGCTGTAGCATGCGTCTGCCAGATTGGACGATTTGTTCGAACGAGAGATTGTCTGGGCGAGTTGGTGCAGATTTTCGTTGCCATGCAATAGTTGTGAGTAGCTTATGTTCACTAAGCAGCGGCTTTTGACCGATATTCATTAGCATAAAACAACCGGTGCCATAAGTATTTTTAGCCATGCCCGTCTCAAGACAGCCTTGACCAAAAAGTGCTGCTTGCTGGTCACCCAATACTGCATGAATTGGGATTTGTTTGGCAAATAATCCCTTTTTGGTTTTGCCAAAGTCGCCATCGGATGGCAGGACTTTGGGCAAAATATTCATGGGTATGCCAAATCGGGCGCACAACTCCTCCGACCATGCCAGTTTATGGATATCGTATAACAAGGTACGAGAAGCATTGGTGACATCGATGACATGCTCACCACCTGTGAGCTTATATATCAGCCAGCTGTCTATGGTGCCAACTGCTATCTCACCTTTGCTGGCGCGTACGCTTAATTTAGGATTTTGATCTAGTAACCAAGCGATTTTACTGGCACTGAAATATGGATCTAAACGCAGACCTGTAATACGTTGCACTTCGCTTGCCATATCACCTTGGCTATTATTACTAACCATACCACTTTGCGGCGTGGCGGTTAAGTTCTCAGTAGCAAGCGCTTCACAGTAGCTCGCTGTACGCCTGTCTTGCCAAATAATAGCGGGGGCAAGTGGCTTACCTGTTTGCTTATCCCACATGACAATAGATTCACGCTGATTGGTAATAGCGATACTGCTAACATCGGTGGCGAGTAGCCCTGCCTGATTAATAACGTCATGAGCGCAGCTGATTTGCGTCTGCCAAATTTGTTGGGCATCTTGCTCAACAAAACCTGCTTGCGGTGTCTTTAAGACCGTTGGCTGCTGTGCCATTTTAATTGGGCGCGCATGATCATCGTACAATATAGCCCGGCTTGACGTTGTCCCTTGATCTAACGCTAAAATATATCCTGCCATTACTCACATCCTATCTTGTCTTGTCTTGTCTTGTCTTGTCTTATCTTATTTGAGTCTAATATTATTATTTATTAACTATAAATTTATAAAATCTAAAATTCAGTATAGATAATGCTATCCATTTTATAGATAGTACTTACAAAAAATTTAAACCTATGCAATTAGGAAAATCAGAGGAAAAACAAGTTACTAGCCTATATCAGCCGTTTATTAAATGATGCTATTATTCGCTATAGTTAAAAGCGTTACCATAAACCCTTTGCTGATACAATGCAGAATAAGCAAATAGTGAGCATTGACCCGTCACTATTGTGGCACTACAGTGTACGCTTTGTCATCCATGACAAATTTTAGATCGAATTATATTTGATAATTTAGTCTATTTAGCAGCACATTTTGCATAATATTTAGCTTAGATTATCTCTAGCATAAATAGTACTCAGCATGACTAATACTGTTTATACATTGCGTGTGATTCTAGACACCTTTTAACTTGTACCTTGTATTCTAATTAATGGCTTACGTGACCTATGAAATTTGCTCTATCGACTCTGTCCACTGCCGTGATGACGATTACGCTCATGAGTATAGCGGCGACTGCCTCTGCACGCGCTAGTGAGCATATGAATGAGTCACAAAATGAGGTACTAGCTGTCAATGTGACACAGATTATCGACGCCGACAATCAAAACAATGCATCAAGTGCACTTGATATGGTCAATCAAAATATCACCTCTAAAACGGTATCCTCTAAGCATGCAGCTTCTGCAAACAAATCTTCTATAAACGAAGCTTCTGTAAAATCAGCGATGATACGTGTCGACAGTACAGCCGAGGTCTCTGGACATCAAGCAGCTCTAAGCACGCTTATCGATCCTATTACTCATAAAAGCATAGAGAACAGCTATCCGTTAGAAGTGTCTAGCTTGTTAAGTCTTGAACAAGCGCAAAGTATTTTGTTGCAAGTATCCCCAAAAATCGCTGCCAATCAAGCCGCTATTGCTGCCAGCGAGTATCAAACGGATGCCCTCAAAACTATCGACCACCCACTTGTATTTGCTCGTGTTTCAGCCACTACCTACAATTTGGATGCGGACATTGATCTATCGTCGCTAAAAAACGGCATCGTTAATGATATTAATAATGGGGTTGGTGACATTATTCCGCCCATTCCAGATTTGCCAAATTTTGGTGAATTGGTTGGTGAGCGTATCCCAGATAACTACGAGTTAAAACGTTCAGGCTCTACGGCGGGCGCAGGCCTTGGGATAGTATGGCCTATTTATACCGCTGGACGTACTGCCGCTCTGACAGGCGCGTCCAATGCTCGTACTCAAGAAGCCGTAGCTGACAGTATATTGGACAAAAACGAGCTTTATAACACCTTGATTGAGCGTTATTTTAAAGCGCAATTGGCAATCATTGCCGCCTATTTACGCGACGATGCCTATGATACCTTGCAGCAGACTGACCATATGGCGCAGCGGCTTTTTGAAGAAGGTTTTATATCGCGAGTTGATCGCTTAGAAGCGCAATCGGCACTTGCTGATGCCAAAAGTGAATCTGTCAATGCCAATAATGATGCACGTCTTGCAATGATAGCTTTACAGCGTCTATTGCGCACTGAGTATCGCATTAAACCTCGCACACCTTTGTTTGTCTCAAGCCGACCCTTAGCTGATGTCAGCTACTTTCAAGATTTGGCACTGACCAATCACCCAGGTCTACAAAAAGTCGCCGCCAAACGTGCTCAGGCGCAGCAGCTACATGCGCTATCGGATACTGGTCACAAGCCGACTGTCATGCTGTATGGCTACGGGCAAATTGAAAAAGACCCTAGCTGGGTCGCTGGCATCTCAGCAAGTTGGAAGTTATGGGGCGGTCTGGATAAAACTGCGTCTCTGGCATCAAGTAATGCCAAGATACGCCAAGCTGATTTGTCTGAGATTGAAGTCAGTGACAACCTATTATTACTGGTTGAAAAAAACTGGCATGATGTGAATAACGCCCAATCACGCTATCAAGCTCTACAAAGCAATGTAGAGCTTGCGGCAGAAGTCTTGCGTTTGCGCAGGCTTGGACTACAAGAGGGTTTGAATACGCCAGTCGAGATTGCCCAAGCGCAAACACAGTCGTTAAAAGCACGTACGGAGCAAGCGCAAGCAGCTTATAGCTATGTTCAATCACTTGCTGCTCTTATGCAAAGCTGCGGTACGCCCCTTGCCTTTAATGCCTATCTCAATGCCGCCGATATTCGGCTACCCACTTTATATGACAAATAACATCGCCCATTTATCGTCTTAGCAATATCAGACGACAAACGATTTATTTTGCTTATTACCGACTTTATTGCTTTAGGAATCTCACTGTCATGACTGAATCTACCCACGAATCAGGCGACTCGCGCAAACTAGGTGGCTTAAACTCATCGACTGGATCGACCAATACTAACGATAATCCAGCGCCCACGAACATGGATTCTACGGTCGATGCAAATGATGCTGATGCGTCTAAGACTGCTATGAATAACAGCACTGATGCCGATAGGGACACTAATACTGATACTAGCATTGAGCCGGAGCAAACGGTGCCAAGCTATAAGCGCCAGTCAGTAAAAGATAATAAATCAACAAAGATTAAAAAGGCGATTTTGGCGCTGGTGATTTTAGTTATTTTGGGTGTGATTGCTTATGGTTTATACAAGAGCAATCAACATAGCGAGCCGCAAATTATTACCCTCCAAGGGCAAATGCAAATGCAGCAAACGTCTATCGCGGCAAAAGTACCGGGACGTATTGCAAAAATATTAGTCACAGAAGGTGATTCAGTCACGGTCGGTCAACAGCTGATAGAGATGGATTCGCCTGAGATTAATGCAAAAATCAATCAGGCACGCGCTGGCAAACAAATGGCACAAAGCCAGCTGGATAAAGCTGAAAATGGGGCACGTCCGCAAGAAATCGCTCAAGCAAAAGCAGCATGGCAAGCTCATAAAGCGGCATCTGACTTGGCAGAAAACACTTATCAGCGTGTTAATCGTCTGTATGAAGAAGGACTAATGGCACGGCAAAAACGCGATGAAGCCTATGCACAATATTTGGCAACTCAAGATCAAACTGAAGCAGCACGCTTACAGTATGAGTTAGCGATGGAAGGCGCACGTAGTGAAGATAAGTCAGCGGCGACTGCACAAGTTGCGCAAGTCGATGCGCAATTAGAAGAAGCATTGGTAGCGAAAGAAGAAGCCAACTTAAAAAGCCCAATCTCTGGTGTCGTCGATAATGTCATCGTCAATGCAGGTGAAGTGATCGGTCAAGGTGTGCCGCTGCTAACCTTAGTCAATACCAATGATCAATGGGTCGTCTTAAATGTCACGGAAACCTACTTAAATCGGTTTGCGATTGGTCAGCGGTTCATGGGTACTATTCCCGCTTTATCATCACCTGAAAAGCCTTATACCAAGCAATTCACTGTTTATGCTACTTCAACCTTGTCTGACTTTGCCACTTGGCGACCGACTAATAATGATGATGGTTTTGATGTTCGTACCTTTGAAGTAAAAGCCCGACCCACTAACCCTGATAGACGTATTCGCTCAGGTATGAGCGTAGTTGTACGTCTCAATCCTGCCCTCGTTAATCAGAACCAAGAGTAAGCTATGCGCCTGACGAAGCTAAAGGATGCTTTTGTACGCAGTGCAGCTTACGAGCGACGTTTTTTGGTAAAAAATCCGTGGGACTTGGCGATGGTGTTCTGGATACCGCTGGCTACTGTGCTATTAATTTGGTGGATTTTTTCACAAATACAAATCACTGATTTGCCTATTGGCGTGATTGATAATGATCGGGGGCCTGTTGCCAATACGGCATTACGGTATTTGGAAGCCAATCCTAATTTGACGGTAAAGCAGCTATATCATACGCCTGCTGCGGCAAAAGCTGCTATCTTGCAGCGTGATATCTATGCAGTCGTCATTATCCCTGAAGATTTTTCTCGTAATATCTTATTAAGTAAGCCTGCTCCTATTGTACTCCAAGTCAATGCCCAATATGGCACCCACTCTGGCATTATCCAAACCAGCGTACAGTCTGTCATCGGCACCTTATCCGCAGGCGTTGAGATGAAGCGCTTGGTCAAGCAAGGGATGGCTCCATCACAAGCTGCGATTGCCTACTCTCCTATTAGCATTCAACGTATTAGCTTGTTTAATGCTGCGACTGATTATCAGCAATTTTTGGCATCGACAGTCATTCCTGCTCTGTTGCATATTTTGGCAATGGTCATTGGCGCAACGACGATCGGCCGTGAATTGCGTGACAAGCGAATCGGACGCTGGTATCACTTTATTAATGGCAGTCATGTTTCTTTAACATTACCACCTAAAGATGATCAACCTAATAATGACAGCCAACCTAGTCCATTAGATAATGTCTCAGCCAGTCAAAACCAAGCACCAGAAGAAGTAAGTATACCGGTATTGGTAGTTGGTTTATTGGGCAAGTACTTTTGGCCGCTACTGGCTTATAGTATTTGGTCGATATTGGCTTTATGGCTGGCAGCGCCGCAACAATCGATTGCTATTAGCGCGCTCATGGTAACCTATATAAGCCTTATATTATTAATGATGTTATCTTTCTGGCTTGGCGCTATATTTACCTTAGGCTCCTTCTCATTGCGTATGGGTTTATCGGCGACGGGTTTTATCTCAGCACCTTCTTATGCGTTCGCTGGGGTGACGTTTCCTTATGTCGCTATCAGTAAGAATGCCCAGCATTGGTCAGATGTGTTGCCGCTTACCCATTATCTTAAGCTGCATATTGCACAGTTACAGATGCAAGCGCCTGTCATCATATCCTTACCAATTGTTTATGGGCTGACGCTAGCAACACTCGTTACGCTATATTTAACGGCCTTACTAAGCAAACGCGCATTAGCGCATCCTGAACGCTGGGGAGCACGCTGATGTCATCCAATTCAAATCATAAATCGTCTACTAAAATAGTAGTATCAGAGGAAATTCTGGCATCACCAAGCTTCTTTGGCAGCTTTTTACAAACCATAAAAGACGTGTTTTCTGATAAAGGTGTGCTGTTACTATTGATGATTGCACCGATTATCTATGGTTTCTTCTATCCTTGGCCGTATTCTACCGAAGTTGTAAACCACGTGCCTGTTGGCATTGTTGATAAAGACAATAGTCCTTTATCGCAAACCATCGTTCGCTATGCCAGTGCCAGCCCGCAACTAGATACGAAACGCTTCTTAAATGAGCAGCAAGCCATCGATGCCATATGGGCGGATGACATCGCAGGCTACATGATTATTCCAAGCGGACTTGAACAGCAAGTGTTGTCAGGCAAGGCTGCGAGTGTCAGCGTGCTTGGTAATGGCGGCTATTTTTTATTAAATAAAAACGTACAAATGGGCTTTTTACAAGCTGTTAGCACTGTCTCAGCCAGTATTGAGGTGAAAAAAAACGTGGCACAAGGGGCGTATTTAGTGACTGCTCCTGCCAATACTCAAGCTGTGCCCTTAAAAATTATTCCTCTATATAATCAAACAGAAAGTTATGGCGCTTACGTCGTGCCAGCAGTGTCTATTCTTATCTTGCAACAAACACTGTTGATGTCCACGGCGATGTTGATTGGTACGTGGTATGAGCAGCGTCGTCATAGAACCACTATTCGCGGCTGGTTTGGGCGGATCGCAGCACTGAGTATGTTTAGCTTCGTGATTGGCTGTTTTTATTATGGTTGGGTATTTGAGCTACATCATTATCCGCGCGGGCAAAATATGCTGGGCAGTTTGTTATTTTTGCTGCTATTTTGTCCGACAGTCGCGACCCTTGGCTGTCTACTGGGACTTTGGTTTCGCCAGCGTGAGCGCAGTATGCAAATTCTGATATTTAGCTCGCTACCGATGTTTTTCGTCAGTGGTTATCCTTGGCCTGCCCATCAATTGCCTGAGTTTCTGCAAGTTATTCGCTGGCTATTACCAACGACGCCTGGCATCAATACTTCCGTGCAGCTTAACCAAATGGGTGCCAGTATCGCGCAAGTAGCGACCGGTTTTTATGTGTTGGCAGGATTGTGGGCTTTTTACTTTATCCTGCTTTTGCTATTCCGCTGGTTTACTGCAGAGCGTAAAAGCATTTATTAAAGTTAATAATATGTAGTCATTTCAAAGTAAAAGCGACTATAGTCAGTCCTAAATAAAAGAAACACAAATACTATCAATCCCTACTGGGTTAATTTTTCTTGCTTGCTGTGCCTACGCAGACAGAGGCTGCGAATAATTAACCCCAGTAGTTCTGTTCTCTTTTAAAAGTGGATAAACTATAACTTTTAATGACTTATTATCGCTATTATAAAGTCAATAAAAAAAGCGCCTGTATAATTACAGACGCTTTTTTATTGACTCAGTTTAATATCATTAATCGTTAGAACACACGATTAAGACCGTTCAATGCCGCGACGCGATAAGCTTCTGCCATTGTTGGATAATTAAAGGTGGTATTAACAAAGTATTCAAGCGTGGCATTACATTTCATCACGGCTTGCCCAATGTGAATAATCTCTGAAGCATGATTGCCGTAGCAATGAATACCTAAAATCTCTAACGTCTCACGGTGGAACAAGATTTTTAGAACACCTGAACGCTCACCAATGATTTGCGCGCGCGCAAGATGCTTAAAGAAAGCCTGACCGACCTCATAAGGAACTTTGGCATCGGTTAACTCTTGTTCCGTTTTACCGATACATGAAATCTCAGGTATCGTATAAATACCTGTTGGTACGCTCGATACGGGCTCTGCATCACGGTCACCGACCATAAATGCCGCCGCACAGCGCCCTTGGTCGTAAGCGGCAGAAGCTAATGAAGGCCAACCGATAACGTCGCCCGCTGCATAAATATTTTCAACTTCGGTACAGTAAGTATCATCAACTTTCAGCTGACCGCGGCTATTGGCTTCTAGACCTAGGCATTCTAAATTTAAGCCTTCAGTATTACCTGAGCGTCCATTCGACCATAAAATAGCGTCTGACTTGATTTTCTTACCACTTTTTAGATGCAAAATCACACAGTCATCATGCGTTTCTAAATGGTCAATCTCTTCATTGCTGCGGATAACCACGCCAAATTGACGGAAATCATGAGCGATGGCGTCACTGATTTCACTATCCAAATAGCTTAGCAGTTGATTCTGGTTATTAATCAAATCTACTTTATAGCCAAGACCGGTGAAGATAGACGCATACTCACAGCCAATCACGCCAGCGCCATAAATAATGATTTTCTTAACGACATAATCCATCTGTAGGATTTTATCAGAATCAAATACGCGTGGATGATTAAAGTCTAAGATATCAGGGCGGTATGGACGGCTGCCGACCGTAATGATAGCTTTGTTAAAGGTGATCGTTTCAAAGGTATTTTCATCAATTTCGATACGTATCGTGTTTTTATCGATAAAATTTGCCCAACCATGAATCACTTCGATTTGGTTGCGCTCATAGAATCTGGTGTGCGTCTGAACCTGTTGCAGAATCACTTTTCGAGCTTTAGCTAACACGATATTCAGCGGGACTTGATGATAGTCCATGGCCTTAGTAAACATCTGGTCACGGCGAAAGTTAATCAAGTTAAAAACGGACTGGCGCAAAGCTTTACTTGGAATCGTACCAACGTGGGTACAGTTACCGCCTACTTGCTCACGCGGGTCAATAACTACCACCTTCTTACCCGATTTGGCAAGTTTCATGGCAGCAGCTTCACCCGCAGGACCTGCACCTAATACGACCGCATCATATTCAAACTCATGCTTATCGCTTTTTAGACGTTGTGAATCCTTAGTAAAGCCCGATTTTACGTCGATACGTGTATCATCTAGTGGATTGACCAAATCTGGATGATGCATGATATCTTCAGTAACTTGCTCATGCGTTTGTTCGATTTTCTCTTTCTTATTTTTACCCTCAGTATGCTCGGGGTTTGGCACACGACCACTTTCCTTATTAGACACCTCAGTTTTAATATCTTTACCAGTATCATTGGTCGCGTCGCCTATCGTTTTGCTTCCCATCGTGTCCTCTTTATTCATTTATGAATCTGTTTTTTAGCTCGCGGACGCCTTCATCTTTATAAATGTCTAGATAAAAATATCCATGGTGCTAAAGTGTGTCCACCATACGTGGTGATACGTTATTTTGCAATACAGCCACGACTACAACTGTTTTTTTCAAAAGTATTGTTTTTCAGAAAAATAGAGGCCGAGCTCAATTAGCCAATGCGGCGTTTGAGACCAGTCATCTGTAATATACGCGTGGCAATCTCTTCAACAGACATCTCTGACACATCAAGGCTTGGAATCCCCTGTGAGGTATAAATTCCTTGTATTGCACGCTGTTCTTGCTGACATTGCTGATAACTTGAGTAGCGACTACCCGCGCGACGCTCTTGGCGGATTTTCACCAAGCGATCCGTATCGATAATCAGACCAAACAACTTGTGTTTATGCTCACGCAATGCTTTAGGTAGCTGGTTGTCGTTTAGGTCTTCTTCGGTTAAAGGATAATTGGCCGCTCGAATACCAAATTGTAGTGCCAAATATAAGGAGGTTGGCGTTTTACCAGAGCGTGAAACGCCAATCAAAATAATATCTGCTGCATGATAATGACGGGTACGAGCGCCGTCATCGTTATCTAAAGCAAAATGCACCGCATCAATACGCTCTTTATAAGTCTCAGAGTCGACGTTATCATGTGCATGACCTGAATGCCCATCTGGCTCCACGCCTGTCTCTTCTGCTACGCGACCGATGAGACCTTCATACATATCAAGATTACAACTGTGCGCTGAATTGATTTTTTCACGAATCTCAGGACTGACAATGGTATCAAATACCAATGGCAGCAAGCCATCTCGCTGATAGGCGGTATTGATTTGCACAACTGCATCTTCAGCACGTTCTAGATTATCTACATAAGGCAATACTCGAGTCTCAAAGGGCACTGAAGCAAATTGGCTTAAAATAGCACGGCCAAGCGTTTCTGCTGTAATCGCCGTGCCATCAGAGATAAAAAACGCCGTTCTTATGTTTTGAGCGTTATCAACTTCTAGTGCTTTCATATTTTGAATCGTAGAATTGGGTTGTGGTGACGAATGATTTACATACATAACGTTGATACCTTATTTTTAAATCCTTGGTTGAAACCTCAGTAGCAGCCTTTCATTTTTAGCATCTAGCGCTTCATAATTTGGTCATATGCGTCTCAAATTTTCACCTTTATTATACGCATAATAGACGCTTAATAGTAATCAATGTTACAGGCGTACACTTAGACTTACATAGATTTTTAAGACTCGGCTCAATGTAAGATCGATATTTATCGTGCCAAAATTTATGATCTATCCCAATAAATATGTAGCAAATCTCACAATTTGTAGCTTTTTCATCATTTTTTTGCTTCAAGCTCTCGAATTTCTCAAAATATAGGGGTATAATCGACCATTATAATCTTTACTAAATAACCTTATTTTCTGGAGTTATCATGGCAGCGCAATCTACAGCACTTGTAATTAACCTTGATCAGTTAGGAAAAGACGACATTGAAATGGTCGGTGGCAAAAACGCTTCACTTGGTGAAATGATCAGCCATCTATCTGATTTGGGCGTTAGTGTTCCAGGCGGCTTTGCCACAACTTCAAATGCTTTTTACCAGTTTCTAACAGAAACAGGCTTACTTGACAAAATTAACAACGAGCTTAAAACACTTGATGTTAATGATGTCAATAAACTGGCTGAAACTGGCAAAAAAATCCGTACTTGGATTATTGAGCAAGAACTGCCAAAAGATCTTGAGCAAGCGGTTCGTGATTCATTCGAAGCAATGAGCGATGGTAAAGAAATCGCGGTTGCTGTACGTTCTTCTGCTACTGCTGAAGATTTGCCAGACGCCTCATTTGCCGGTCAACAAGAAACGTTCTTGAACATTCGCGGCATTGATAACGTCCTAATCGCGATTAAAGAAGTTTTTGCTTCTCTTTATAATGACCGTGCTATCTCTTATCGTGTGCACAAAGGTTTTGAGCACGAAGGCGTAGCGCTATCTGCTGCTGTACAGCGTATGGTTCGCTCAGAAACTGGCGCTGCAGGCGTTATGTTCACACTAGATACCGAAAGTGGTTTTGATCAAGTGGTCTTTATCACTTCAAGCTATGGTCTAGGTGAAATGGTTGTACAGGGCGCCGTAAACCCTGATGAATTCTATGTATCAAAGCAATTACTTGCTAACGGCAAACCTGCGATTATCCGTCGCAACTTAGGTAGCAAGCATAAGAAAATGATTTATGGTGATGAAGGTAGTACCACCAAATCAGTTAAAGTCATTGATGTTGAAAAAGAAGATCGCATGCAGTTCTCTTTGTCTACGGAAGAGCTGACGTCACTTGCCAAGCAAGCGATGACCATTGAAAAGCATTATGGTCAAGCAATGGATATCGAGTGGGCAAAAGACGGCGACACCAATGAAATCTTTATCGTTCAGGCTCGTCCTGAAACGGTTAAGAGTCGCCAAGACAGCAATGTCATGGAACGTTATATCATCGATACGACTAACGCTAAAGTATTGTGTGAAGGTCGCTCAATTGGTCAACGTATCGGTTCAGGTAAAGTCCGTATCGTTAGTAACCTAAATGAGATGGATAAAGTACAAGAAGGCGATGTATTGGTATCAGACATGACGGATCCGGATTGGGAACCAGTCATGAAGCGTGCTTCTGCTATCATTACTAACCGTGGTGGTCGTACTTGTCACGCAGCGATTATCGCTCGTGAGCTAGGCGTCCCTGCTATCGTTGGTTGTGGTAATGCCACTGAGCTATTGGTCGATGGTCAAGATGTGACTGCTTCTTGTGCTGAAGGTGATACTGGCTTCATTTATGAAAGTCAAATCGACTTTGAAGTACAGACCAACTCTGTAGAATCTATGCCTGAGCTTGCCTTCAAAGTCATGATGAACGTTGGTAATCCAGATCGTGCCTTCTCATTTACGCAAATGCCAAACGAAGGTATTGGTCTGGCACGTTTAGAATTTATCATTAACCGTATGATTGGCGTGCATCCAAAAGCATTGCTAAACATGAACAGCTTGCCACGTGAAATTGCACAAGCTATCAATGAGCGCATCGCTGGTTATGCCTCACCTGTTGACTTCTATGTGGACAAATTGGTTGAAGGTATCTCAACGCTCGCTGTCGCCTTTATGGATCAGCCAGTGATCGTTCGTATGTCAGATTTCAAGTCAAACGAATATGCTAACCTGCTTGGTGGTAAGTTATACGAGCCATCAGAAGAAAACCCAATGCTTGGTTTCCGCGGTGCCAGTCGTTATGTGTCTGATAACTTCCGTGACTGCTTCGAGCTTGAGTGTAAAGCACTGAAACGTGTACGTGACGAGATGGGCTTGACCAACGTCGAGATTATGATTCCATTCGTCCGTACCGTCGGCGAAGCCAAACAAGTCATCGAATTGCTTGAGAAAAACGGTCTAAAACGTGGTGAAAACGGTCTACGCATTATTATGATGTGTGAGCTACCAACCAACTGCTTACTAGCAGAAGAGTTCCTAGAGCATTTTGACGGTTTCTCAATCGGTTCAAACGATTTGACTCAGTTGACTCTAGGTCTTGACCGTGACTCAGGTATCGTCTCACATCTATTTGATGAGCGTGACCCTGCGGTTAAAAAGCTGTTGTCAATGGCAATTGATGCTTGCCGTAAGCAAAACAAATATGTCGGTATCTGTGGTCAAGGTCCATCAGACCATCCAGATCTAGCTTTATGGCTCATGGAGCAAGGCATCAGCTCAGTATCATTGAACCCTGACTCAGTACTAGATACTTGGTTCTTCTTAGCGGGTGAAGAAGCGAAATAAGCTGTAACGTTACGTCACAACGTTAATTCACACCGTCATTTAAGATACAATTACTAGGGTCTATTTGATTTTTTCAAATAGACCCTAATATAATGTATGATCAATAGTGACTGAAAAGCAGTTTTTTAAAACAGTGACTTAAGACATGACTAACTATGCAGGCAATTATGCAGATTTTCCTTGCTCGAAATAACGTACAAGCCGGTCCCTACACTTTGGATCAGCTCAATATTATGCTCACCTCTGGTGAAGTGCTATTAGATGATTTGGTCTGGCATGACGGCTTAGATCAGTGGCAGCGCGTGGGTAACTTAACTAATAATCAAGCCTTTTATCGCCCAACTCATGTAGCGATGCCTGAGGTCAATGATTCTATCATCAACAACGTTACTATCTTCCCAGAAGACGATGCAGCAGATACCAATAAAGACAAACAATCGGTGTCGCTAGATCGTTTATATGGCAAGCCTGAACGTTCAAAAGACACGGCTAAAAACACCAAAGCAGATATGACAACCAATCGTCATCACACGCCAAATAACAACGTGTCATTAAATAAGTCTAACGCGACCAAAGCTGCTTCAGCGAAAGGCAAAGTAGTGGGTAATGTGATACTGGCTCCTATCATGTCACGGATATTGGCAACGGCGCTGAATGCTTTACTGTATTTATTGGCTATTTTTCCACTAGTCATGGCGTTGACCAAGATGGATGTCGATTATACCAAGTTCCAAAATATCCAAGATATGGACGCTGCTTATCAGTACTCAGTGACGTTGATGGAAAGCTTGCCTAGTAGCACGTTGATGATCTCGCAGGTCATGGTCTTTGGTTTGTTTGCCTTGCAATTGTTATTTATCATTTTGCGTGGTCAATCACTGGGCAAAATGATTACAGGTATTCGCGTGGTTGATCAAACCACCCATCGTCTACCATCATTTTTAAAGCTTATTGGTATGCGTACCTTTTTGCTGTTTATCATTTATAACTTATTGTTCTCGTTTACCAGCTTTTTGGGTTTCGTTATTGTCGCCATTCATTATTATATGGCGTCTAAAAGCCCTGAAAACATTGGTTGGCACGACAAATTGGCCAAAACTTTGGTAGTTAAAGCAGATAGCAGTCAATTGATAAAAGAGCCAAAAATAAAATAATCCTATTTTTGACTATAAATAATATCTCTTATGTTTGTCATAGAAAGCAACGTATCAGCGTTGCTTTTTTATTGATAAAGAAACAAGGTATTCGATTAATAATTTTTATTAACAGTTGCGCATTGATTAACCTTTGTGTTCATCAGTGACTACTGTTATAATACGGCGCTTTATAAACTAAGCTTATTCTCTGTTAATTATTTATAATAATGGGTAGGATTTGAGCTTACCTTATAAATCTCCTTGCTATTAACATAGGGTTAATAGCTACTAATCCGTAAGGAGTCATAATGCGACATTACGAACTGGTGTTACTTGTACACCCAGACCAAAGCGACCAAGTGGTCGGCATGGTTGAACGCTATATCAAGTTGGTTCAAGACAACAACGGCACTATCCATCGTCTAGAAGATTGGGGTCGTCGTCAACTTGCTTACCCAATTAACAAGATTCACAAAGCTCATTACGTTCTTTTCAACATTGAAACTGACGGCGAGACTTTAGCTGAACTTGAAGAATTATTCCGTTATAACGACGCGATCATTCGTAGTCTAGTTATGCGCCGTGATGATGCTGTCACTGAAGAGTCGCAGTTAGCCAAGAATGCCGATGAAAAACGCGCACGCAAAGCTACTACTCGTCGTCCAGACAGTAATGATGACAACGACAACCACAGTGATGACTAATTAAAGGAGCATAATCATGGCACGTTTTTATCGCCGTCGCAAATTCTGCCGTTTCACTGCTGAAGGTATCACTCACATCGATTATAAAGATGTTGAATTGCTAAAACAGTATATCAGTGATAATGGCAAAATCGTACCAAGCCGTATTACCGGTACGTCTACTAAATATCAGCGTCAACTAGCGACTGCTATCAAGCAAGCTCGTTATTTATCGCTACTTCCATACACTGATAACCATCAGGGTTAACCGTTAACTAGGAATGACTCATGCAAATTATTTTGTTACAGCGTATCGTCAACCTTGGCAAACTCGGTGAAACTGTCGATGTAAAACCAGGTTACGGACGTAACTTTCTTATCCCTTTGGGTAAAGCACTACCTGCTACTAAAGCTAACATTGAAAAGTTCGAAGCACGTCGTGCTGAACTTGAAGCTGAAGAAGCAAAAGAAGTAGCGGTTGCTCAAGAACGTGCTGACGCATTAACTGACGTTAATGTTATCATGCGCGCTAAATCAGGTGACGAAGGCAAGCTATTCGGCTCTATCGGTACACGCGATATCGCTGAAGCATTGACTAACTCAGGTCTAGAAGTTGACCGTGCTGAAATCAAGCTGCCTGAGGGCACTTTGCGTCAAATTGGTGAATATAATGTTGATATTCAACTACATCATGACGTTACGGCTACTATTCTAGTTACCATTCTTTCTGAAGATGGCGACAACGAAGATTTAGACGAAGACAACGCTGCAGACGAAAACGAAGACTATTCTGAAGAGTAATCTTTAGCATACTGAGTTTTAGTCGCAATAAAAAACCAGCAACTTTAGGTTGCTGGTTTTTTTTGTGTTGGATTTGGACTTCGTTATTTATATTAGTACTGATACAGACAATAAACACTGTATACGCAATGACAAAAGACTATTGATAACGTCTGTTGTATTCTAATCCTACTAGTCACTATGCTGACGATATCTATTTTATGAATGAAATCTAGGATACCATGATAAATACTGATGACACTTTACGATGTACTCAAGGCAATGACTTTTATACCGAAGGCAAAACTTATAAGGTTGGTAGAATCGTTAATAATAAATACTTCCAAATATTAACCGATAATAATACTGACCATTGGTATGCGACCTTAGATGACAAAGGCATTTATGTGAGCTTTGATTCGGCTATAGCAGAAACTGAGAGAGCATGTTTTGAGAAGATTAATGATCTATCAAATGACTGTCAGTCGCATTTCAACACTTTTAAACTATAATTAAATATTAAAAACGGTCATTATAATGACCATTTTTTTTGGTTAAATATCAATACGACTACAGGATAAATATCCTACAGAGTGTGGCCAGTTAATTGCAAGGTTTGGTACCTCTTGACCAGTCGCGATCATCTTAGCGGCATTGATCCAACCAGCATGACCGATGGCTAATACTGGATGATCTTTTTGCTCAACTGCAATTTTATCCAACCAGCTCTCCGCTCGATTAAACAGCTGTTGCAAATTTTCACCATGATCAGGCGCAAAGTGGGCAAAATTATTGCACCATTCATCAATTTGTTGTTTCTCAATCTGTTTCCAAGACTGACCATCCCAATCACCGAAATGAATCTCAGCCAATTCAGGTGCGACTCGACACTCAAAACCGCGCTGTGCCAATATTTCCCCGACCTTTAGTGAACGCTGTAAGGGGCTAACCCAAATCACTTTTGGTAATTGTTGTAGACGTACAAAGCGCTGTATTTTATTGGCAAGGCGTTTTAGTTTACGTTTATCGACCTCTACATCTGTCTGTCCAATACAGAGACCACCAGCCGTAACTGGTTTTGGATGACGCCAAATATACATAATCATGAGTGCGAGTATCCTTTCTTAGCATCATTTTTAACGCTTTGGCTTAAATTAAGGGCAATGAAGCGGCCAGTCCAATATAAATAGCAATTTCGCTAAGCTGCTGCGTGGCTCCTAAGCCATCACCCGTATAACCATCTAAACGTCTATGTAATAAGCGCCGCATATAATCTGTCGCGCCTATGCCTAGCAATAAAGCCAATAACCATTGCCAAATACCAATCTGTTGCATGGTATTAGGGAAAACCAGTGTGACCAAAGTAATAGCCAATATTAGCCAACCACTGCTATATATAGCTTGTAATGGTGTCAGCTGCTGTGCCATCGGTTTTGCTTTGGCATGTTCAATCTCTCCGCCATAAGGCAATAGCGTCAGTAAACTAATACAAAATAAACGTGACGCAGTATGCCCAATAATGAGTGCAACGATAGCAACGGGTATTGGCATCGCAGTAAGTAAGCTGATTTTAAGCAATAGCGCTGAGACCAAACCTAATACGCCATACGTGCCTAGGCGTGAGTCTTTCATAATCTCTAAAGTGCGCTCGCGAGTGAGTCCGCCACCTAGCCCATCGCAACTATCGGCAAGTCCATCTTCATGAAAAGCACCTGTTAACTTGATACCAAAAGCCGTACTTATCACTGCCGCAACTAGCGGTATGAATAAGAGACTGCTAAGCCAAAACACGCCAGCACAAAGCAAACCTATCAGTAAGCCTACCGCTGGAAAATAACGGCTGCTTTGGTGCAGCCACTGCGGATCATAATGGCTAAAAGACGGGACGGATATACGGGTTAAAAACTGAACAGCAACCAATATCAATCGGGCTTCATAACGAAGGCGCTGCAATACAGACAGCTTTGAGGATGAACTTTGCATCACTTGCTTTGCTCACTGATACCAGCATCACTAAAACTTGCCATCTCATTGATAATGGCACAGGCAGATTGTAATAGTGGATACGCTAATGCCGCACCACTACCCTCGCCTAAGCGCATACCCATATCAAGTAATGGCTTAGCATTCAGCAGTTTTAATAAATGCGCGTGCCCTGGTTCAACTGAGTGATGAGCAAAGATAGCATATTGAGCAACGCCCGGCTCTAAACGCTCAGCGACCAATAATGCGCTACTAGCAATAAAACCATCGATTAACAAAATACGACGTTCACTGGCAGCCTGCATCAGCGCGCCTGCCATCATAGCAATCTCAAGCCCGCCTAATGCAGCAAGCACATCGAACGGCGCTTGTACTTCACTGTGACGCTCTAATACTTGCGTTAAGATATTTGCCTTATGCTGCAAGCCTGCATCATCGAGTCCTGTACCGCGACCGATACAATCAGCAATAGACAAGTCGCCAAGTCTCGCTAGCAAAAGACTTGCCGCTGAGGTATTACCGATGCCCATTTCACCGACAATCAATAGATTACCCGCCATGTTCTTAACCACGTTCATACCGCTTTCTAACGCAGCTAAACATTCTACTTGTGTCATCGCAGCTTCTGTTAGTGCATCACGGCTACCATGTCGAATTTTATAATCTAGCAGTTGCGGATGAGCATCAAAATCCGCATCTACCCCAGCATCGACTACTTTTAGCTCAATATTATGCTGACGTGCTAAGACATTGATGGCAGCGCCGCCTTGCAAAAAGTTATAAACCATCTGTGCAGTGACTGCACTAGGATACGCAGACGTGCCATGCTTGGTTAAACCATGATCGGCGGCAAATACTCGAATTTGAGGTTGCTCAATCTTTGGCATAATTGTGCCTTGAATCATACCTAACTGCAGAGCGAGCGTCTCTAAACGTCCAAGTGCGCCAATTGGTTTGGTCTTCTGGTCAATGATTTGCTCTAGCTGCTGGCGTAGCAAATTATTTTCGATATTGGGAATTATCGGGGCATTAAATATGTTCAAAGGAAGTATCCTAAATCTGGTACATGTCAAACAAAACCCACATACTAGCAGAGTATCTCAGCTTTACCATGAATAAAATCAAATATGAGCCGAATAGATTTCCTAGCAACGTAGATTTACTATAGAATATGCCCCTTTAAAAATTCATATGACTATTGATGCTTTATGAAGTGCACGCTGCATGAGCCTCATAATTTTTCATAAGACATTAACAACTATATAGAGATAGTGATGATCGTATTTTGGCTGGTGCTGACCATTCTTTTTATTATTTTTGCCACCGCAAAACTCAAGTGGCATCCTTTTTTAGTATTGATATTATCTGCCTTCTTGGTCGCACTGTTTTACCAAGTACCGCTTAATACGGTCGCCAAAACTATCTCTGATGGCTTTGGCGGTATCTTAGGGTATATCGGTCTGGTCATTGTATTTGGTACCATTATCGGCTTAATCCTTGAAAAAACAGGTGCCGCCATTGTGATGGCAGAGACAGTCATTAAAGTCTTGGGACCACGCTTCCCTACTTTGACGATGTCTATCGTAGGTGCCGTGGTATCTGTACCAGTGTTTTGCGATTCAGGCTATATTATTTTAAACTCGTTAAAAGAGTCTTTGGCTGAGCGCTTAAAAGTATCAAGCGTGGCGATGAGTATTGCCTTAGCAACTGGCTTATATGCCACTCATACCTTTGTACCACCGACACCCGGTCCAATTGCAGCAGCAGGAAACTTGGGACTTGAGTCAAATTTGGGCTTGGTCATCATGGTCGGTGTAGTTGTGACAACTGTTGCAGTACTTGCCGGTTGGTTATGGTCCAATCGCTTCCTGAATGCCACTCCTGACAATATTGATGCACTCGACGCGCCAGCTGCGACTGTGCCAGAAAACATGAAAACTCGCGACGACTATAGTAAGCTACCGTCGGCAACCATGGCATTTTTACCTATTATCGTGCCTATCGTCTTGATTTGCTTGTCGTCTGTTGCTAACTTACCTAGTACGCCATTTGGTACAAGCACCATAACAGATATCTTGATATTTATTGGCAATCCATTGACAGCCCTACTGATTGGTTTGTTTTTATCATTTTTACTCATCAATACTGAACAAAAAACACAGCAAATCAGCGATAGTATCTCTCAAGGCTTGGTGGTCGCAGCGCCTATTCTCTTAATCACTGGCGCTGGCGGCGCGTTTGGCGCTATGCTAAAGGTCACACCAATTGGCGATTATTTAGGAACGACTTTATCTGCCTTGGGGCTTGGTATTTTTATGCCATTTATCGTTTCTGCCGCATTAAAAACAGCACAAGGCTCAACTACTGTTGCCTTGGTGACCACCTCTGCGATGGTCGCACCACTATTGGGTCAAATAGGTCTTGATAGTGAGCTTGGTCGCGTATTTTGCGTGATGGCAATTGGTGCAGGCGCAATGACTATCTCACACGCTAATGACAGCTTTTTTTGGATTGTTAGCCAGTTTAGTCGTATGAGTGTGGCACAGGCTTATAAAGCCCATTCTATGGCGACTGGTATTCAAGGCGTGACCAGTATCATCTTTATTTGGTTATTAACCTTGGTATTTATTTAAAGAGATTTAAAGAGACATTCATGAAAATTTTAATTGCTCCCGACTCATTTAAAGAAAGCTTAGAAGCACTGGATGTTTGCCGCGCCATTCAATCTGGCTTCAGCCAAGTGTTTCCAGATGCTGACTATAAACTGCTACCTATGGCAGATGGCGGTGAAGGGACTTCTGCAGTATTGTCTTACGTGCTAGGTGGCCGCTGGAAAGAAGTGCGCGTCCATGACCCTTTAATGCGACCGATTAGCGCAAAATATTTATTACTGCCTGATGCAACTGCGGTCATCGAAGTTGCTCAAGCTTGTGGTTTACATCTCTTGACTGTGGCAGAGCGCAATCCAGTCATCGCCAGCAGCTATGGCGTTGGCGAGCTGATTGCAGATGCTTTAAGGGAAGGTGTCAAACGTATTATTATCGGTCTTGGTGGTAGTGCCACCAATGATGCAGGACTTGGTATGCTAACCGCACTTGGCATGAAGTTTCATGATAGTGATGACAATATGCTAGCCCAAGGCGGCGGCGCGCTTGCCAACTTGCAACGATTAGATGCGACAAGCTTCCATACTAGCGTGTTACAGACAGTGTTTGAAGTAGCCTGTGATGTCACCAACCCTTTATGTGGCGAATTGGGTGCCAGTGCAATATTTGGTCCTCAAAAAGGCGCTAGCCTACAGCAAGTCAATGATTTGGACCAAGCATTGAATCATTTTGCAAGTGTATGTGAGCAACATGGCTATCAGAATTATCAAGAGATAGCGGGTGCTGGCGCAGCAGGTGGTCTTGGCTATGCGTTAATGAGCTTTTGCCAAGCTGAGTTAAAGTCAGGTTTTGATACAGTGGCAAAAGTTACCAACTTATCACAGCACATTGCCGATGCAGATTTGGTCATTACTGGTGAAGGCAAGCTTGACGCTCAGTCTGCCATGGGTAAAGTAGCTGGCGGCATTAGCCACATTGCCAAAGCCCGCCATACGCCAGTGATTGCGATTTGTGGCAGTGTTGATGGACTAGAATCGGCTCAGACCAGTCAGTTTGATGTCATTATGCCCAGTATCCAAAAGCTAGAGTCCATCGAGAATATCTTTGAAAATGCTTATCATAATGTTGAAATCACTGCCACCAATATTGCTGCGGCAATAAAACTAGGTCAAAGTATCAAGTAGGCTTTATACGGCTACTTAAGATACTCTATTAGACGCTGTTATAGCCATTTTTTCACCTCATTGAGGACGGTTTGCATCCTATTTGGCAGTACCTGCTGGCGGCGTACAGCAAAGTACAGGGTTTCACTAACTGAGACTGGCAGCTGATGACATTTAAGCAGCTGCGGGTTTGGATACGCGGCAACTGCGTGCGCTGGTAATACGGTAAATCCAAGCCCCCTACTTACCGGCTCTAAAATCATACCTATCTGATTGGAAAAGCCTTTTTTAATAAAGTCATTGATGTGTCCAAATTCAGGATAATTGGCGCTCAACAGCAAACTGGCATGATGTGCGCCATCAGGATGATCAATAAATCCAAGCTTGGTAAGTGCTTCCCAGCTTAGCTCCATCATCGTGACTGGTGTCACCAGTAGTAGCGCTTCTTGAGCCACCGGCTTGCAGCTGACCGTCTCATCATCCGAGATAGTTGTCATAAAACCTATATCAATCTCATGCTTGGAGAGCGCCTGCTCTATATCTGTATTGGGGGCAAAACGGTAATCAATCACCAGCTGTGGATGCTGCTCTTGTAATGTTAACAGCTGCGGATACAGCTTTAAACCAACGCTGCCAGGCGACATAATTCGCACCAATCCCTCATAATACGGATCGTCACCGATACGCTGCTCTAAACGTGATAGGCGCTGCAAGATGTCTTCTGCCTCTCGATACAACTGCTCACCTGCATCTGTCAATGAAAACTGTTTACCTTGACGAATCAGCAAGTCAATCTCTAACTGACTCTCTAGCTTACGTATATGTTGACTAACCCCTGACTGCGTCATATATAGACGCTCGGCAGTATGAGTAAAATGTCCAATTTCAACCAAGGTACAAAAAGTACGTAACCATGTGATATTTATCATTACAATACATACTTATCTTTATAATAAATGATAATTTTACGTAATATACATAACTTTGTAAACTACTCCCATATTAAAAAGGAGTACAAACCATGAATAATGTTTATCCAAGAAGCTTTTCACATATTGGTCTTTCAGTACCTGACCTCGATGCCGCTGTCAAATTTTATACTGAAGTGATGGGTTGGTATACCATAATGAAGCCGACTGAAATTACTGAAGATGACAGTGCTATTGGTGAGATGTGTACCGAAGTCTTTGGTGCAGGTTGGGGCAGTTTTCGTATCGCTCATTTATCGACTGGCGACCGTATTGGTGTAGAGATTTTTGAATTCAAAAATCAAGAAGACCCTGACAATAACTTTGAATACTGGAAAACAGGTATCTTCCATTTCTGTGTTCAAGATCCTAATGTGGAAGAGCTAGCCGAACGTATGGTTGCCGCAGGGGGTAAAAAGCGGATGGAAAAACCTCGTTATTACTACCCTGGAGAAAAGCCATATCGTATGATTTATATGGAAGATCCGTTTGGCAATATCGTTGAGATATACAGCCATAGCTATGAGCTGATTTACAGTGAAGGCGCTTACTAAAGGGCGCTAACAGTAATTAACGCTTTGAAACGATTGCCTTTAAAACATAAAAATAGCGCTCTTATATGATAAGGGCGCTATTTTTATATGGGCTATATTCAGTATCACAGAGATATTGCTTAACTAATTAAGCATGCTACTATTTGGGTTATTATTTAATTAGCTTTTGCGCTTTTACACTAAGTTTAAATACCCATTATCAAGGACGATAAATGACCCAATTTAACCCCATTCAATCAGTGACTCCCTCGACGAACACCAATGAGCCATTGGTTATTAGAAAAAATTCAGGCAGTGTTGTAACTTTGACACTTAACAGTTCCAAACAATTCAATGCTTTATCTGTTGAGTTGCTAGCTGCTATGCAAGCGGAGCTGGATAATATTGCCCAAGACAAAACCATACAAGTGCTGGTGATTGCCGCAAATGGCAAGGCATTTTGTGCTGGTCATAATCTAAAAGAGATGCGTACCAATCCAGATGAAGCATTTCAGCGCGCTTTATTTGAGCAATGTAGTCAGATGATGCTTACCATCAATCAAATGCCGCAAGTTGTCATTGCCAAAGTACAAGGCATCGCTACCGCTGCTGGTTGTCAACTGGTCGCAGCCTGTGATTTAGCTGTTGCCTCAGACAATGCCAAATTTGCCACCTCTGGTATCAATGTAGGGTTATTTTGCTCTACCCCTGCGGTGGCAGTCAGTCGCAACCTATCTCGCAAGCAAGCATTTGAGATGCTGATTACTGGTGAATTTATAGATGCCCACACTGCACTACAGCAGGGACTGATCAATCGTGTGGCAAGCGCTGAGCAATTAGACCAGATGCTACAGTCTCTGATAGACGCTATTACCAATAAATCTTCAGTCGCTCTTAAAACTGGCAAAACAATGTTTTATAAGCAACTGGATATGGAATTGGCAGATGCTTACGAGTATGCCAGCGAGGTGATGAGCTGCAATATGATGGCGGATGATGTAAGTGAAGGGATTGACGCCTTTATCGAAAAGCGTTCTGCCATATGGACAGGACGATAAGAACAATAGAGTTATTCTATAATGCAAAATGTCTCTGTTGGCGTTGGCAGCGCCACTTTTTTAAATAACAAAGGCGTTTTTTAAATAAGAAATGGCAATAACTAAGATTGCTCAGCTAATAATCTGGCAAGCATCTTATTTATCTCACTTTTGAATGCTTTATCGTCGAGCTTACTGGCAGTAATTTTAGCACTCTGTAAGCTTTGAATCGCTGCCTCTGTCTGTCCAAGCTCGCTCTGTAGCTCAGCCATTGAAAAGGCAATCGATGATAAATGCTCTTTTGATTGAATCGCTGCTGCTTTATCCAAGGCTTTTTGGTAAATAACTAATGCCTCATCCAAATCTTCCGTAAAATCTGCCAATGTCTCCCACTGCTCTGGATGATCCTTATTGCCTTTCTCATTTTCAATGCACAAGTCTTTTAGCTGTACATACAGCGTATCAAATGTCTCTTTATCATTGGTACTGTCTGCTTCTAATAGCTTTTCTGCCAACACATAAATTGAGTGATAAATTTTATTATTAATCATTTTTTTATAACCTTTTTTTGCTGCTCATCAGATAACTGTCAATACTGTCAACGAGGTTAATTATAGACTATTTGCATACGTTACTCATTAAAAAGGGCGTGATAGTCATATCACGCCCTCTCATCATTATTCAGTTTTAAGCAGCAGGTACTGGTATTTATTCAGCAGCGATAGCTGTAATCTCAACCAATAGCTCAGGACGTGCCAACGCAGATTCACCGCAAGCACGGGCTGGTGGTTGTACACCTTCAAACCACTTGTCCCACACTTCATTCATTGCCGCAAAATCCGACATGCTCTTCACCCAGACGGTCGCCATTAATAGCTTTGATTTGTCACTACCAACTTCTTGCAACAAGCTTTCGATCTTCTCTAGGCAAGTTAAGGTTTGGGCTTTGATATCATCTTCAGCGTTACCCACTTGACCACATAGATAAACAGTTTTGTTGTGCACCACAATCTTACTCATGCGCTCACTGCTATGAAACTTTTTCATTACTCTTTATCCTTATAGATGTGTATTTACAGGCTACGTGCGTTATTGAGAAAAGCGATTGGCACTAAATGGCTCAATGTTGACCAGTAGCGGCTTTTCATGAATCATCTCTTCAACCAGACGACCGGTCATCGGTCCTAATGTGAAACCTTGATGACTATGACCAAAGGCAAACCACAATTTTTCATGGTTGCTTGCAGGACCAATAACTGGCTTCATATCTGGCATACAAGGACGTGAGCCCGCCCATGCTTCGCTCTCAACTGCATCTTCTAATGGCAATATTTTTCGCGCCAGCTTGAGCACGGTCTTTAACTGTCCAAAATTCTTTGGCGCATTCATGGTAGTCATTTCCGCACCGGTAGTAATACGGATACCTTGCTGCATCGGTCCCATGACAAAACCTTTATCCATGTCAAACATACTGTGATGGATAGTGTTTTTTTCATTGACTTTAAAATGCTGATGATAGCCACGCATCGGGAATAATGGTAAATCATAACCAAGCGGCTTGATGAGATCATTAGACCAAGGTCCTGCTGCGATGACTAACTTATCACTATAAAAGGTATCGGTATCGGTGATAACTTTCCAGCCGCCATCTTCTTGTACGATTTCTTGAACGCCAGTCTCTTTAATTACTCCGCCCATTTCTTGGAAGTTTTTTGCATAGGCTTTAACAAGAAAGCTTGGGTTTGAGACCTGCCAAGAATTCAACCAATGAATTGCGCCGACGAACTCGTCAAAATTGGCGCTAGGCTCCATGACTTTTAATTCGTCTACCGTCAGTACATTGTGCTCAACACCTTGATTGCGTGCATCAATAGCGAGCGCAATGGCTTCTTTAAAGGTATCTTCAGAGCGATGTAATTGCAACCAGCCATCGCGCGTAATGAGCTCGTCTGCACCAGAAGCGCTAATCATGGTTTGATGTTCACTTGTGCAATGCTCAATCAGTGTTTGCCACTCGCCTTCGATTTTTTTGACTGAAGCAGGTGTAGAATATTTCCAGTATTGCAGCAGCGCTTGATGATAACGAAGAATAGCTGGTATACGATAGCGAATATCAGTACCTTGGTTCGGCAATACACGTATCATCTCAGTCAGCTGGCGCGGAAACGGATGCGTATGAATCGCCTCGCGCTGAATCAAGCCAGCATTGCCGTATGAAGTCTCTGAGCCTGGTAACTTTTTGTCTATAAGCAAAACTTCAGCATTGTTTTTTTGTAGATGCCAAGCAACCGATGTGCCAACCATACCTGCACCGATAACGATAACTTCATGACGCATAACATATCCCTTTTTATGGCTTTGATACAGAGTGTCGAATAGATGAATATAACGGACAAGGTAGTCATAGTAACGCATTGAGAAACATTTTAAACCCTTATCTAATAAATATTTTTACTATTCCATACTTTCCGTTATACTATTTTATCTAAGGTATTTTTGATAGGAATAATGATAGCCAACTATAAAACAAAAGTCATTTTTTAAGCTATTTTGCCAGCTTTTATAGCGTTTTTTATCACCACCAAACCGGATCATCACTCTCTTCTAAGGGCCGTTTGACCGTTACAACTGTTATCTTATCGGAAGGTATTTCAGCAATAAACCGTGACACTTTATCAAAATAACCTGAATAGCTCGAAAAATAGTCTGGCGCCGTTAAAAACAGCCTGCTCTTAGCGCGACTACAGGCGACATAAAACAGCTTACGCTCCTCTTCCAACTCTTCAAAATCACTGAGCGAGCGGTAATGTGGCGTCATACCATCTACTAAAGAGTTAACAAATACCACCGGCCACTCAAGTCCTTTGGCACTATGAATGGTCGAAATGGTCACTTTGTCCCTATTTTTGTCGATACCTTCTTCGCCTTTTTCAGGCTCACCTGCAGTGGCAACCGAGTCATTAGGTGGATCAAGTGCCAGATTTTCTAAAAATTTATCTAGGCTATCATGCTCTAACGCTAGATTTTTGAGCACACGGAAGTCTTCGCTACGCTCGCGCCAATTGTCTTCATTGATTTTTAAAACGGGCATATAAAAATCTAGAATTAGCTCAATAATGGCTTCGACCGACTCTGCTTGGCTGGATTTACTTAGCATCTGATAAAGTGGCTCAAGTTGGGTGCTTTTTTTGGCAAACTTTGTGGTTAATAACGGCTCAAAGGAATTGTTGTCGGCATTGATTGCTTGGGTCAAGCGTGTGGCAGTCACTGACCCTACCCCTTTGAATAAGGTCAAAATACGGTGCCATGCAATGGTGTCATTTGGGTTATAAAGTATCTTGGCAAATGCTAAGACGTCTTTAATGTGGCGCCGTTCAATAAAACGAATACCGCCCACCACGATAAACGGGATATTACGTTCCATAAATTCTAGCTGAACGTAGTTAGATTGAAAGGAGGTTCGGCACAATACCGCAAAGTCTTGATAATCATAGTCTGTTTTTAATTCGATAATTCTATCAGCAATATACTTTGCTTCTTTGCTTTCATCGCTAAGTCGGCGAAATACTGGCTTTACGCCTTCTATAGAAACACCAGAGTACAGCTGCTTTTGGTAACCCAAGGTGATCTGAGCAGACAGAGCATTGATATAATCAAGCACTGCTGGCGTACTACGATAGTTTTGCTCAAGTTTAATCAGCTTGGCTTCAGGGTAACCCTCTCCGAATAATAAAATATTTTCATAATTGGCGCCGCGAAAGGCATAAATACTTTGGTTGTCATCACCAACGACCATTAGCGACACTGACGTAGGCGCACAGATGAGGTCAATCAGCTCTTTTTGCGGAATATTGGTGTCTTGATATTCATCAACCATGACATAACGATATTGCTTTTGTAGCAGTTGGCGAAAGGTATCATTAGTCTTTAAATGACGCACCACTTGGCTAATGATGTCATCAAAATCGTATAAATGATTGACACGCTTGTACTCATGAAAGTCAATGGCCAATTGCTCAATAACAGGAATATGCACGGCAATATCAGGATAGCTGTTTTCGATTAAACCTCGGATATGAATACGGCGATTTCTAGAGGTTGAAAAGATGTTTTGCAACGTTTTTTTGCGCGGAAATGCCTGATTGGTTATTTTGGTCGGATACTTTTTTTCCTTATGAATTAAATCGATAGCGTCTTCACTGTCGCCTGTATCTAGAATGGTAAATCTCGGATTAATACCAAGCAGACCTGAGTATTGACGCAATAGCATATTACAAAAAGAGTGAAAAGTGCCACTGGTAATGTCATTCAGGGCTTTATTTTTTGGCAATTTATCTTCTACCAAATCCTTATTTAACCTTTGGGCAAAAGATGGTGTGCTTGCTAGCAAAGCTCTAGCACGACCTTTGATTTCGTTGGCTGCTTTACGAGTAAAGGTTAATAGTAAAATCTCTTTTGGCGACACGCCGTTTTCTATCAAGTAACTGGTTCTATAAGTCAGAGTTTTGGTTTTGCCAGAACCGGCACCGGCTATCACCAATACCTTACCCTCAATAGTCGTGGCGGCCAATAGCTGATTGCCATTAAGCTCACTGGCATAATCTACTTGAAACCCTAAATGACTGGCAAGCCTTTGCGCTAATACCTCAGTATCCGCATTTATCAAATTGGCTTCAAGCTTCTTAATGGCCTGTTCAAGCCGCGTAATCTTGGGTTTCATCTCGATAAAATTTTGCGGATAATTATAATGGTGGGTAGCAAAAATGGTCGTGGTCATTATAGGATATTACCTTTGATATGGTTTAGCGTGCCATTCATTATAAAGTAAGATAATAATTTTAGGGGCTGTCTTAGATAAGTAAGACAATCTAGGGCAGCTTACAGATAGATTCAACCCTACTTGACGCTTCACCACTTTCAATACACTCATTGACTATAAGTAAGCCGACTGCTTAAATGATTTATCCCTAGGAGAATATCATGACTGAAAAAACCGAAGAAAACGCTGCTACTCACAAACGCAAATTAATTGATAAATTTTTGATAAAACTGACCAAAGAAGAACCGCAGATGTATTATGCCACGACATCTGAGATTGCACGCAGTCTTTATAGCATGTTAAAAGAACATACGAATCGCCTAACCGTTGAGGAACAAGCGCTTATCAGACATATGACTATTGAAGAAATACAGGGATTGCTAGGCTTTCATGTTAAATAAAAAAATAAAATCATCCTGATTTTATAAAAAAAGACCGCCCGAAGGCAGTCTTTTTTTATAGTAAAAATTTAATCCAAATTATTTAGAAAGGATAATCGCGCGGCGTATGCTGCACTGAAATCCAATGCAAGGTAGTAAACTCTTCTAGTATCCATTCCCCATTAAAGCGTCCGATACCCGAGTTTTTCTCACCGCCAAATGGCGCGTTGCTTTCATCATTCACTGAGATATCATTAATATGGGTCATGCCAGCTTTGATATCACGAGCAAAGCGCAAGCCTTTTGCCATATCTTGGGTAAACACTGCACTCGATAAGCCATACATAGAGTCATTAGCAATCGACAGCGCATCGTCTTCATCTTTGGCACGAATAATACCAACCAAAGGACCAAATACTTCATTACACGACAAGTCCATCTCACGCGTTACTTCACTAAAGACATGCGGTGGCACCACTTGACCTTTTATCTCACCACTTAATAGCATTTTTGCGCCTTCATCTTGCGCTTTAGCGATTTTTTCTTTTAGCGACTCAACTTGTTTTTCATTGATAATCGGACCGACTGCCGTATCAATTTTGCTAGGATCGCCAACATTCAAGGTCTTAACGTGTGCCACAAAACGCGTAACGAAATCGTCATAAATATCATCTTCGACAATGATACGGTTAATCGCAATACAGATCTGACCTTGATGCAAGAATTTACCAAAGGCAGCAGCTTTTACGGCTTGCTCAATATCAGCGTCTTTTAGCACCACAAATGGGCTGTTACCACCTAGCTCTAGCGCCACTTGCTTGATATAGTCGCCGCCATTTGCCAACTCACCGATATGCTTACCTACAGAGGTTGAACCGGTGAAGGAAACCAAACTCGGAACATGATGGGTGACCATCGCATCGCCAATTTCACTACCGCTACCAACGACGACGTTTAGTAATCCTTTTGGCAAACCGGCTTCTTCAAATATTTTTGCAAGCAGCAACCCACCAGTAATCGGTGTATCACTAGCAGGCTTTAACACTACGGCATTCCCTAGTGCCAATGCTGGCGCAATAGAGCGCTGGGTTAGATGTAATGGGAAGTTCCATGGGCTAATCACGGCAATCACACCCATCGGTTCACGATAGATAAAGTTTTCTTTACCCGGTGTGTTCGACGGGCGAATCTCACCATGCACCCGATTAGGGAAACTTGCGGCTTCAAGGGTAATCGCCCGCGCACTGCTAAACTCGACCATCGCCTTAATACGGGTACTGCCCGACTCTTTAATGAGCCAATCGACAATCTCATCTTGACGCTGATCAAAGATACTAACTACTTTATAAAGGATAGCAGCACGTTCGTTCGGAGTTTGCTTTGCCCACTGTTTTTGCGCTTCACTGGCAGCTTGATAAGCTTCATCAAGTTGTTTATCCGTTGCTTGTTGAATCTCAACCAAGGTTTCACCGTTAAACGGATTGGTATTAGTATTGATACTATCGTCATCACCCTTTTTCCATTCGCCTGATATATATTGCAAATGAAAATCTGTATAAACATTTACCTGCGTATTTTTAGTTTCTATTGACATAATTGTTCCTATTTTTTATTTAATAATATTATTAGAGTGTGGCTATAACGTATCATGGCCGTCTATCAGATTCCGTAACACGTTTAATAAGCAATAGCAGCATACAATAACAAACGTAACTTGATAGACGACTGGTCTAATGCTAACATAAACGCTATAAAAATTAGAATCTTTTAAACCTGTTGTTTGTTGAACAAACGTAACTTGCCAATTAATACTTATAAATTTGTTAAACCATCTTAAATAATTAGTCTCTCTAAGGAGAACATAAGTCACATGTCTATACCCAATGCTATAAAACATACTCAACCAGATAGTTCGCTATCTAATATTGCATTATCGAACACCAGAGACCATCTGTTAACGACGGGCTATAAGCTCATCGCACAAAAAGGCTTTACCGCAGTTGGTATTAAACAAATATTAGATACGGCAGGCGTGCCCAAAGGCTCTTTTTATCATTATTTTGCGTCAAAAGAAGCCTTTGGCGAGGCGATTATCAGCCACTACTTTACCCAGTATAAGCAGCGCCTTGATACTATTGGTTCACAAGACGTTAGTGCCCAGCAGAAATTGTATGACTATTTCCAAAACTGGTATGACACGCAGCAAAGCGGCTGCGCTCATGAGAAATGTTTGGTGGTAAAGCTTAGCGCTGAAGTGTCAGATATGTCGGAGCCAATGCGTAAAGTCCTATATGCGGGCTATCAGCAAACGATTACATGGCTTGCAACTCAAATCAAAGCCGGCTGGGCAGACGGTTCTGTGCCTCATCCCGCTAACGTAGCGGCTGAGAGTATGGCAAAACGTTGGTATTTTGCATGGCTTGGTGCCAGCTTAGTGACCAAAATTAGTCAAACGGATACCCCATTAGCAGAAGTATGGCTGATGACCACTACCGCTATGGGTCGCTAGTTTTTTCATTTTATAAACGATCTCTTTACATTCTGTAGCTCTCGTTTTGTCTATCTTTCTGTCTTACTCCTCCTTGTTTAACTTACCATGAACTAGTGTTGAACAAGGATATCTTATTAATATTTTGTCTTAGGAAAAATATTAATTACTACTATTAAAAGTCCAACTGAATAATTCGATTAACTGGTGTAATGGACAAAATTCATGCTAAAAAGTAGAAGGTAGTCGCTAATGGACATAATTCATGCTATTTGAGTGACT